>NZ_JBWDTQ010000002.1:0-32625 GCF_056312425.1 Nocardiopsis sp. TRM 82005 | reverse complement strand
GCCTGCTGGGCACCCGTGCCGTACTGCTGGGCGTACTGCTGCTGGGCGGCGTCGCCGGCGTACTGCTGACCGTAGGCGTCCTGCGCCGGGTAGGCGGGCTGGCCGTACTGCTGCTGGGCGGCGTCCTGCGCCGGGTAGGCGGGCTGGGCGAAGGACTGCTGCGCGCCGGTCATGGGCGGGAACTGCTGCGGGTAGGCCCCCTGCTGCGGCATCGCCTTCGGGACCAGGTTGGGGTCGCCGTAGGCCTTCAGCAGGGCGAAGGCGAGGATGCCGAGCAGGGCACCGGAACCGAGCACGCTCACGAAGCCCGCGAAGCCCAGAGCGATGTTGTCGACATCGGCCGCCCACACGAACTCGGTGATCAGGCTCATCAGGGCGAACAGCAGTCCCACACCGCTCATGATCATGGCGATGAGCACGATCGGCTGGGCTGAGGAGCGCGTACGCTCGCTGGTCAGCACCAGGGCCGTCGCCACGGCCAGCGTGACCACGACGCCGAGGCCGAAGAAACTGGACGCAGCCGAGTTCACCGCCGAGGAGAAGGAGCCTCCAAGGCCGCTCGACCCGGCGATCAGCCGGATCAGGCCCGAGAGCATGGACGCGCCCACGGCTCCGATCAGGACCCAGGCCGCTGGCAGGCGTAGGCGCTCTAGTGTTTCGTTGTTCAAGAGAGGTTCCCCTCTACTGCTGCTGCTTCGCCGTCACATCGGTGGAAGCGGCGTCGGGCTGTTGGGTGGATCGGCCGCGTCCGGGCAGGAGTGTGGGGGCACCGGCCGGGCCGAAAGGTGGGATGGTGACCGCCGCCCCGGGGTTCGTGAACTCCCGGTACCGGAACGGTCACGTATGGGCCCGCGCCCCGGCGGGGCAGACGGTTCATACACGCACCCAGCCTGCCAGACTTGGACGCATGCGGATAGTCGTACCGGCTGGCGGTATCGGCGGCGCGCGGTTCCTCCGCGGTCTCAGGGCCGTACTCGGAACCGACGCGGCGGCCGTCGAAGAGCAGACCACAGACAACAGCATCACCGTCATCGGCAACACCGGTGACGACATCACCTTGTTCGGACTGAGGATCTGTCCGGACCTGGACACGGTGATGTACACCCTGGGCGGAGGGATCAACGAGGAACAGGGCTGGGGCAGGACCGACGAGACCTTCGCGGTCAAGGAGGAACTCGCCGCGTACGGGATGAAACCCACCTGGTTCGGCCTGGGCGACCGCGACACCGCCACCCACATCGTGCGGGCGCAGATGCTCGCGGCCGGATACCCGCTGTCGGCGGTCACCGAGGCGCTGTGCGACCGCTGGCGGCCGGGGGTACGGCTGCTGCCGATGACCGACGACCAGGTCGAGACGCACGTGGTCGTCGACGAGGGCCGGGGACGCCGGGCCATCCACTTCCAGGAGTGGTGGATCAGGCACCGTGCCGCGCTGCCCGCCGAGCAGATCGTCGGTGTCGGCGCCGAGGAGGCCAGCCCGGCCCCCGGCGTGCTGGAGGCGATCGCCGAGGCCGACGCGGTGATCCTGCCTCCGTCCAACCCGGTGGTCAGTGTGGGGTCCATCCTCAACGTCCCGGGCATCCGGGAGGCCATGGCCGCCAAGACCGTCGTGGGGGTCTCCCCCATCATCGGCGGGGCGCCCGTGCGCGGCATGGCCGACGCCTGCCTGAGCGCGATCGGCGTGGAGACCAGCGCGGGCGCGGTCGCGACGCACCTGGGATCGGACCTGTTGGACGGCTGGCTGGTGGACGAGGCCGACGCGGGCACCGAGGTGGAGGGGGTCGAGGTGCGCCCGCGTCCGCTGTACATGAGCGGCCCCGCCGCCACCGAGGCGATCGCGCGGTCCGCCGTGGACCTGGCCGTGGAGCTGGCGGAGAAGGGGGAGGAGCGCGGGTGAGCGCCGAACTGCGTGTACGCGGGCTCGACGGTATCCCCGAGGTACGCCCCGGCGCCGACCTGGCCGCTCTGGTCGCCGACGCCGCGGCCGCCTCAGGGACCCCGCTGGCCGACGGCGACGTGCTCATCGTCACTTCCAAGATCGTCAGCAAGGCCGAGGGGCGCGTCCGCGGTATGGACCGGGAGGAGGCGATCGACGCCGAGACCGTGCGGGTGGTCGCCCGCGCCGGGCGGACGAGGATCGTGCAGACCCGGCAGGGACTGGTCATGGCCGCCGCCGGGGTGGACGCCTCCAACGTCGAGCCCGGCACGGTACTGCTGCTGCCTGAGGACTCCGACGCCTCCGCCCGTGCCCTGCGTGCCGGGCTGCGCGACCGCCTGGGCGTGAACGTGGGGGTGATCGTCTCCGACACCTTCGGACGCCCCTGGCGGGTGGGACAGACCGACGTGGCCATCGGCGCGGCCGGGCTGCCCGCCGTGCAGGACCTGCGGGGCACGACCGACGCCCACGGAAACCTGATGGAGGCGACCGTCAACGCGGTGGCCGACGAGGTCGCCGGTGCGGGCGAGCTGGTCAAGGGCAAGACGAACGGGGTCCCCGTCGCGGTGGTCAGCGGTCTGGGCGGGCTGGTCACCGAGGAGGACGGGCCGGGCGCGGCGGCGCTGGTCCGCCCGGCCGACTCCGACCTGTTCCGGTACGGGTCGCGGGACGTGGTTCCGGCCCGGCGGACGGTGCGGTCGTTCACCGACGACCCGGTGGACGGAGGGCTCGTGCGCCGCGCGGTGGCCTCGGCGGTGACGGCACCCGCACCGCACCACACCACCCCGTGGCGGTTCGTGCTGGTGGAGTCGGCGCGGACGAGGAAGCAGCTGCTGGACGCGATGCTCCAGGCGTGGGTGGCGGACCTGCGCCGCGACGGGTTCACCGAGGAGCAGATCGCCCGGCGCACCAAGCGCGGCGACGTGCTGCGCGGGGCGCCGTACCTGGTGGTGCCGTTCCTGGTGGCCGACGGCGCGCACCCGTATCCGGACGAGCGCCGGGCCGGCGCCGAGCGGTCGATGTTCCTGGTGGCGATGGGCGCGGGGGTGCAGAGCCTGCTGGTGGGACTGGCCATGGAGGGGTTGGGCTCGGCCTGGATCTCCTCGACCATGTTCTGCGCGGACGTGGTGCGCGAGGTACTGGAGGTACCCGCGGAGTGGCAGCCGATGGGCGCGGTGGCCGTGGGGTACGCGGCCGAGGCGCCCGGGGAGAGGCCGCCGCGTGATCCGGAGGACTTCGTCACAGTGCGGTAGGCGGCCTTCCCGCCCATCGCACGGCGGCCTCCCCGGAGCGTGTGCTCAGGGGAGGCCGCCGCGTTTTTCGGGGGAAGGACTCGGACCGGCGCGTCAGTGCGGCCGGCGAAGCGGGCGGCGTCATGCTGGTTCGGCCGGGGTCCGACGGGGAGGTACGGGTGTCCGTCGAGGAGTACGTGGTCGCCACTCTGGTGACCGTGGTCGCGGTGATCGGCGGCCAGGCGGTCGCAGGCCGACTGCGGGTGCCGAGCGCGGTCGTGCTGGTGCTGCTGGGGATGGGGCTCGGGGCCGTGCCGTGGATGCACTCGCTGTCGGTCTCCCCCGAGATCATCCTGATGGTCTTCCTGCCACCGCTGATCTACAACTCGGCGTTCTTCTCCTCGCCCAAGGACATGCGCGAGCTGATGCGTCCCATCGCGGTGATGGCGGTGGGGGTGACGCTGGTGACCGCCTTCGGGCTGGCGGGGGTCGTCCACCTGCTGATGCCGTCGGTGGGCTGGCCCGCGGCGATCGCCCTGGGCGCGGCGATCGCGCCGACGGACGCGGTGGCGGCGTCGGCGATCCTCAAGCGTGTGGGCACGCCGCGCCGGGTGCTGACCATCCTGGAGGGCGAGTCCCTGATCAACGACGGGGTGGCGTTGACCCTGTTCAGCCTGGCCGTCACCGCGATGGCCCACCCTCTCACCCCCGGGGAGGGCGTGGTGGAGCTGGTGAGGGTCGTGGCGGGCGGCCTGCTCTGCGGCGCGGCGGTTTCCCTGGCGGTGTCGTGGTCGCGGACCCGGATGCGGGACCCGTCCCTACAGCTGATGGTCGTGCTGGTCACGCCGTTCGCGGCCTACATCCCAGCGGAGATGGCGGGCTTCTCCGGTGTACTGGCGGCCGTGGTCGCCGGGATCTACCTGGGCACGCGCGGCGAGGGCCTGCTGCCACCGCGGGTGCGGGTGAGCGGCCGGACGGTCTGGAGCACCCTGGTGAGCCTGCTGGAGTCGATGCTGTTCGTGGTGCTGGGGCTGCAACTGGACGCGGTGGTCACGGCGGTACGGGAGCACTTCGCCTTCGTGCACCTGGTGTGGGTGGCACTGGCGGCGCTGGCCGCGGCGGCCGCCCTGCGCCTGGCGCTGATGCTGATGGTCATCCCGCTACAGCGGGTCCTGCCGCTCCTGAACCCGGGGGTGTCGAACCTGTGTGAGCGGATCGTCATCGGGTGGAGCGGGATGCGCGGGGCGGTGTCTCTGGCGATCGCCCTGTCGCTGCCCGCCACGGTGGGCGGTGAGCAGTTCACCGACCGGGGCGCGCTGGTCTTCGTCGCTGGTGTCGTCGTGCTCGGGACGCTGGTGGGCCAGGGGATGACGCTTCCGCCGCTGCTGCGCTGGCTCGGCATGTCCGAGGAGGGCGCACGCCAGCGGGAGTTCCTGAGGGCGGACGAGCAGATGAGCTGTTCGGCGCTGGACAAGGTGGACGAACTGCTCCGCGAGGGCGAGGTGGACGAGAGGACCGCCGACTCGCTGCGGCGCGTGTACACGCGGCGGATCGCTCACGTACGGGGGCTGTTGGAGGCCGAGGACGAGCGGGCGCGCAAGCGGGTGGACAGCGGTAGGGCCGTGCACGCCCAGATCACGCAGGCACGCAGGGACGCGCTGGTGTCGATGTACCGGGAGGGGGAGATCGACCACGAGGTGTTCCAGGAGATGAGCCGGGACCTGGACATCCGCGACACGGGGACGGGCCCGTACGGGCCGTGAGGGGCGGGGCCGGTGCGGCCCCGGTCCGGGCGCCCACGGGGCTTCCGGGGCCAATGAATGGTACTGAGTCCCAGAGAAAAACAACAAACTTTATTTACGGTTTCCGTTGACGTGGCCGCGAGTCAACTTTAAGGTTTCTTAACAATTAGCGGCTCCCAGAGCCTTCCTTCGTCTCCCCCGCTCGACGAAAGGAGCACCCCCATATGCTCAAGCACCGTCGCAGAAAAGACTCCAAGGGCACGAAAGCAGCCCTCACCAGCGCCTTCGCGCTCCTGGCCACCGGGCTCATCGCCGGCTTCAGCCAGTTCTCCCCCACCCCCGCCGAGGTGGAGACCGTGGCCGAGAGCGAATCCGTCCAGGCCCAGCAGACCGGTCAGTGGCTCACCGGGTACTGGCACAACTTCGACAACGGCTCCACCGTGATGCCGTTGTCGGAGGTCCCCGGCGAGTACAACCTGATCGCCGTCGCCTTCGCCGACAACCACCCCACCCTCGACGGCGGGATCACGTTCAACCTCGCCAGCGACGAGTTGAACGGCTACACCGACCAGCAGTTCCGCGACGACATCGCCGCCGTCCAGGCCCAGGGCCGCAAGGTGATCATCTCCGTGGGCGGCGAACTCGGGCACGTGGACGTCGCCAACGCCGCCCAGGCGCGCAACTTCGCCGACACCGCGTACGACCTGATGCGGGACTACGGCTTCGACGGGGTCGACATCGACCTGGAGCACGGCGTCAACGCCCAGTACATGTCCGACGCCCTGCACGACCTGAGCGGCCGGGCCGGTTCGGAACTGATCATCACGATGGCGCCGCAGACGATCGACTTCCAGAGCCCGGACCGGGAGTACCCCAAGCTGGCGTCGAACATCTCCGACATCCTCACCATCGTGAACATGCAGTACTACAACTCCGGTTCGATGCTGGGCTGCGACGACCAGGTGTACTCCCAGGGCACCCCCGACTTCGTCGCCGCGCTGGCCTGCATCCAGCTGGAGACGGGGCTGAGCCCGGACCAGGTGGGCCTCGGCCTGCCCGCCGCCCAGTCGGCCGCCGGAGGCGGCTACATGGCACCCAGCCAGATCGTCCGGGCCCTGGACTGCCTGGAGGCGGGAACCAACTGCGGATCCTTCTCACCGGACACCCCCTACGGCCCGATCGGCGGTGTGATGACCTGGTCCGTCAACTGGGACGCCACCACCGGCTACGCCTTCGCCGACACGATCTCGGCCCGTCTTGGCGGCGGCCCGGGCGACGGCGGCCCCACGGACGAACCCACGGACGAGCCGACCGACGAGCCCACCGGCGAGCCCGGTGACTGCACCTCCTCGGCGTGGTCCTCCGGCAGCACCTACACCCAGGGCGACCGGGTCAGCCACGGGGGCCACGAGTACGAGGCCCGCTGGTGGACCCGCGGCGAGGAGCCCGGAACGACCGGCGAATGGGGGGTCTGGACCGAACTGGGCGCCTGCTAGGACCAAGGCCGCGTGGAGGGATCTCCCCGTCCCTCTCCCGCTACACGCGGCTCCCGGCGACCCGTCACACACTCCCGCCCGGTGACGGGCCGCCACCCCAAGGGAAGGGGCGAAGCGCCGCCCCCGGCGCTTCGCCCCTTCGTCGTGCTCCCGCCCCCGGTGCCACCGTGGAACGCCGAGAGCGGCCCCGGGAACAGGCCCGTCCCGGGTGGACGCGAGCTAGACCACGGGCAGGGTGGGTCGCAGGACGCTGGACGCCACACCGTCGCTGGCCTCGGCGACGCGCTGGCGCTCCTCGGCCACCGGGCCGTAGGTGGTGGTGCGCTGGCGGACAGGACGGCCCGTCGGCTCGACCAGGGCGCGGATGTCGCTGATGGTCTTGAACGAGCCCTGCCCCGAGCCGGCCATCCGGCTGATGGTCTCCTCCATCAGGGTGCCGCCCACGTCGTTCACCCCGCCCGAGAGCAGCTGGCGGCAGGTGCCCTCGGCGAGTTTGACCCACGAGCACTGGATGTTGTCGATGTGCCCGTGCAGCAGCAGGCGTGCCAGGGCGTGCACCGCACGGTTCTCCCGCACGGTCGGACCGGTTCGGGCCAGTCCGGCCAGGTAGATGGGCGCGTTGGTGTGCACGAACGGCAGCGGCACGAACTCGGTGAACCCACGGCGGCCGTTGCGTTCCACCGAGCGCTCCTGGAGGGAGCGCAGCAGCTTGATGTGCGCCACCCAGTGCCTCGGCGAGTCCACGTGCCCGTACATCATCGTGGAGGTGGTGGGGATGCCCAGGTCGTGGGCGGACGTGATCACGTCGATCCACTCGCTGGTGGGCAGCTTGCCCTTGGTGAGGATCCAGCGGACCTCGTCGTCGAGGATCTCCGCGGCGGTGCCCGGCACGGAGCCGAGCCCGGAATCGCGGGCGCGGGCCAACCACTCGCGTACCGGCAGGTTCGTGCGTGCCGCCCCGTTGACCACCTCCATGGGGCTGAACGCGTGGACGTGCATCTCCGGGACGCGGTCGCGCACGGCGGAGGCGATGTCGAAGTAGGCGGTGCCGGGCAGGTCCGGGTGGATGCCGCCCTGCATGCACACCTCGGTCGCCCCGGCCTTCCACGCCTCCTCGGCGCGGTCGGCCACCTGTTCCAGGGAGAGCGTGTAGGCGTCGGCGTCAGTGCGGCGCTGGGCGAACGCGCAGAACCGGCACCCGGTGTAGCAGACGTTGGTGAAGTTGATGTTCCTGGTCACCACGTAGGTGACGTCATCACCGACCACGTCCTGGCGCACCCGGTCGGCCAAGGAGGTCAACGCCTCCAGCTCGGCCCCGTCGGCGTGCAGCAGCGCCAGTGCCTCGTCGTCGGTGAGGCCGGCCGGGTCGGCCTCGGCACTGCGCAGCGCGGCGGCGATGTCGGGGTCGAACCTGTGAGGAACGGCCCCCTCCCGGTCCACCCCCGCGCGCAGCTCGTCCCAGTCACCGTAGACGGCGTCGAAGTCGCCGCGCCGGTCGTCGGTGCGGCCCTCGGTGTCGATCTCCGTGTGCAGTTCCGTACGGCCTGAGGAGACCAGCACCGCCTCGGGCTCCTGCCAGGGGCGGCCCACCACGGGCGCGTCCTCGCGGGCCAGGCCGGTCGCGGGGTCGGCGAGCGCTGCCACGTGCCCGGCCACGCGCGGGTCCAGCCACGGTTCCCCGATTCGGACGTACTCGGGGTAGACGGTGAGCCGCTCGCGTAGGGTGAAGCCGTGGGAGGCGGTGCGCTCGGTCAGGTCATCGATCTGCGGCCAGGGCCGCTCGGGGTTGACGTGGTCGGGGGTCAGCGGGGAGACGCCGCCCCAGTCGTCGATACCGGCGCGGATCATCAGCCCGTACTCGTCCACGCCTCCGTGCTCGGCGCCGATCAGGTTGGGCGGCGCCTGCACGTGCGCCTTGGGCCCCATGACCAGGCGGGTGACGGCGATCGCGGCGGCCATCTCCTCGCGTTCGGCGTCGGGCCGGTGCATCATCGCGGTCTCGGGCTTGGCCCGGAAGTTCTGCACGATGACCTCCTGGATGCCGCCGTAGCGGCGGGAGGCCCCGCGCATCGCGAAGATCGACTCGGCCCGCTCAGCGGTGTTCTCCCCGATGCCGAGGAGGACACCGGTGGTGAAGGGGACACTGGAGCGACCGGCGTCCTCCAGCACGCGCAGCCGCACCGCCGGGTCCTTGTCGGGGCTGCCGTAGTGGGCCTGGCCCTTCTCGGTGAACAGCCGGGTGGAGGTGGTCTCCAGCATCATCCCCATGGACGGGGAGACGGGCTTGAGCCGCTGGAAGTCCGCCCAGGTGAGCACACCCGGGTTGAGGTGCGGGAGCAGGCCGGTCTCCTCCAGCACCATGATGGCCATGGCCCGCACGTAGGACAGGGTGTCGTCGTAGCCGTGGGCGTTGAGCCAGTCGGCTGCCTGGCTCCAGCGGTCCTCCGGCCGGTCGCCGAGGGTGAACAGGGCCTCCTTGCAGCCCATGGCTGCGCCCTGCCGGGCGGTCTCCAGGATCTCGTCGGGCGACAGGAACGGTGCTTCGAGGCGGCCGGGCACCGTGGCGAACGTGCAGTAGTGGCAGCGGTCGCGGCACAGGCGTGTCAGGGGAAGGAACACCTTGCGGCTGTAGGTGATGACGCCGGGGCGGCCAGCGGCCTCCAGTCCGGCGTCGCGCACCCTTCCGGCGTGTTCGAGAAGGGCCTCCAGGTCCTCACCCCTGGCGTGCAGGAGCACCTCGGCCTCAGCGACGTCGAGGGTCTTGCCGTCACGAGCGCGAGCCAGCGCCCTGCGCATGGCGGACGGAGTCGGGGAAGGGACGGGGGCCGGGTCGTTCGCACCACTCATAGAGCGCACCCTACGCCCCGGGTCTTTCGTACTCGTGGACGCACCACCGGTCGGCGCGGGACCGACGGGACCGCCGGGCGGACGGGCTCCGCACGGGGACGGGGAGGTGGTGCGTGCGGCGTAGGGTCGGCACGTACGGAGGGAGACAACGTGCTGAGTCGGCTGCGCGGCCACCCGTGGGTGCGGTTGGCGCTGTTCCTGGTGGTGTGCGTGTGCGCGGGTCTGGCCCTGCGCGCGAACTGGGAGCAGGCCGGCGAAGCCGCCGCGTCACTGCCCTTGTGGGTACTGCCCGCCGCGGTGCTCGCGGGTATGGCCGGACTCACCGCGCAGATGCTCGCCTGGCGCGCGCTGTTGGCCGGGATGGGCTCGCCGCTGCCGTACCGGGCGGCGGCCCGTGTCATGTTCGTGGGTCAGCTCGGCAAGTACCTGCCGGGCTCGGTGTGGGCGTTCGTCGCCCAGGTGGAACTGGCCCGCGACTGGAGGGTACCCAGGTCGCGGGGGGCGGCGGCGACCCTGCTCGCGGTGGCGGTGACGGTCGCGGTGAGCCTGGCGGTCGCCGCGGCGGCCCTGCCGCTGTCGTCGGTGGAGGCGGCCCGCCGCTGGTGGTGGGCGCTGGCGCTGGCCCCACTGCTGCTCGCCGCGCTGCACCCGCGCGTGGTGGGTTGGGGCATCCGGCTGGCGGCGCGCCCGTTCGCCCGGTTCCGCGAGGTCGCCGAGGCGGGCCCTCTGGACGTGCGCGGCCGTGCCGTGGCCGCCGCCGCGGGGTGGACCCTGGCGGCGTGGGCGCCCCTGGGACTGCATGTGTGGGTGCTGACCTGGGCGGTGGGCGGCGACGCGCTGCGGTCGGTCGGCCCCGCGGTGGGAGCGTACGCGCTGGCCTGGACGCTGGGGCTGCTGGTGGTGTTCGCCCCCGCGGGCCTGGGAGTGCGCGAGGCGGTGCTGGTCGTAGCGCTGTCACCGGTGGTGGACGCCGGTGCGGCGCTGGTGGTGGCGGTGCTGTCACGGCTGGTGATGACGGTCGCGGACGTGGGCTGGGCGGGGCTGTCGGTACTGCTGTCGGGGCGCGCCTCCCCGTCCTCGGCGGGCGTGTCCGCGATCACACGCGAGGCGCCGGGCGCACCGTGAACCGCTTCGCGGGAATCGGGCTAGTAAGGGTGTGAGACAACTCCGCCCCGGACCCGACGCGATTGGATCCCCCATGCCCCCTGCCGCATCCCGGTGCGCCGTACCCGGCGGACCGGAACCCGACGCGGCCGTCATCCAGCGGTCACTGGAGGAGCCGACGCGGTTCGGCGAGATCTTCCGCCGCCACGCGCCCTCCCTCCACCGCTACGCCGCCCGGCGGCTGGGCGGCCCGGACGCGGACGACGTGGTGGCCGAGACCTTCCACATCGCCTTTCGCAAGCGCCACCGCTACGACCTGTCCCGCCCCGACGCCCGCCCCTGGCTGTGGCGGATCGCCGCAAACCTGGTACGCCGCCACCACCGCACGGAGACCCGCCACTACCGGGCCCTGGCGCGGACCGGCGTGGACCCCGTCATGGAGGGATTCGCCGACCGTGCGGCCGAGCGCGTGGACGCCACGTCGCTGTCCGGCAGCCTGGCCTCCGCCCTGTCCCGTCTCTCCAAGGGCGACCGGGACGCCCTACTGCTGGTCGCCTGGGGAGAGCTGACCTACGAGGAGACCGCCCTGGTGCTCGGCGTCCCGGTGGGCACCGTGCGCTCCCGGCTGCACCGCGCCCGCAAACGCGTGCGCGCCGCGCTCGCCGCCACCGCCACGCCCGCGAAGGAGGACCACCGGTGAACGAACTCGACCACCTGCACCGCATGAGGGCGGACGTCCCCGAGCCCGGCCCCGAGGAGCTGGCCGTGCGCACCGGTTGGCGTCCGGGCGGCGGGCGCCCCGAGCCCCGGTCCCGCCCGGTCTCCCTGCTTCCCCTGGCCCTGTCCGGCACGGCCGTGCTGGTAGCCGCGGCCGTGTTCGCCTTCCTGGTCCTGGTCCCGGCCGACCTCACGGGGCCGGACACGGTCTCCGTGGGACCCGCTCCCGAGACCTCCGGCGGCCCCGGGGGCGCCGAGGACGCGATGGGGGTCATGGGACCCGTCATCGAGGCCGCCCGGGCCCAGACCGTCGACGGCGGGACCTGGTACATACGCTCCGTGCAGGGCAGCTCACGAGGCGCGGGCGGCACGGAGGACCGCTACGGGATCTACGGGCTCCGGACCTGGGAGACGTGGACGGTCATGGAGGAGGGGACCACCACGAGTCGTGCGGTGTCCGCGGACTGGTCGCTGCTGCGTGAGGACCAGCGGGACTCCTGGGAGCGCGACGGAAGCCCCACCCACTGGCCCTACGATCCCGACACCGGGGAGGAGGAGGTACCCCAGGACGTGGCGGACCTCGGGCCCCCCCACGAGGACCAGCCCGCGGAGTACGCCCTCGGCACACGTGTGCTGAACCTCGAACAGATCCAGGCCCTGCCCTCGGACACGGAGGCGCTGGCGGAGGCGCTGCTGGGCGAGGAGGGCGCCGACGGGGCCCCGGGCGAGGCCGGGCTCCTCAGGCTGGCCCTGGACTACCCGCTTTCGCCCGAGGTCCGCGCAGGCGTGTACACCCTGTTCGCGCGTGCGGCCGGTGTCCGCGCCGTGGAGGGGGTGACCGACGTCTCCGGACGTCCCGCGGTCGGTCTGGCCTACGACGTCGACGCCTCTCCGCCGGGATACGAGCGGCGCGTCCTCTTCGACCCGGAGACGGGCATGCCGCTGTCCGACGAGCTGGTCGTGGTCGAGCCCTCCGAGTTGGACGCCGACTGGTACGGGTCCGGCGACGTGGTCCGGTACGACCTCTACGAGTCCATGGGCTGGACCGACGAGCGGCCGCGATGACCTGAGCCGGCCCCGGCCGCCGGATTCACCGGCTGGTCTCCTCCCCGCCGCCCCGGGCCCCGGGGCGGCACCGGACCGGCCGCCCCGCGTCTTCCCCCGCGGGGCGGCCTCAGGCCCCGAGCAGCCGTCCGGTGTACGCCAGCCAGTACGGTTCGGCGTCCACCGGGCGGACCCCGGCGCGCAACCGTTCGGGCTCGCCAGGGACGTAGAACCCCCTCAGCGCGCGGGCCAGGTCGACGGTGTCGCCCGGCTCGCACAGCACTCCGTCGACACCCTCACGCACGTGGTCGGCCAGGGTCCCGGCCCGGGTGGCCACCACCGGCAGTCCGTGCTCGTGCGCCAGCCACACGTTCTGGGTCGCGGTGGCGGTCCGGTACGGCAGCACCACGGCGTCCGCGGAGGAGAACAGCTCCGGCAGCTCGCCGGCGGGCACGTACCCGTCCCGCAGCCGCACCCGGTCAGTGATCCCCAGCTGCGCGGCCAGCGCCTCCAGTTCACCGGTGCCGCCCCAGAACTCCCCGGCCACGGTGAGCGAGACGTCCTCGGGAGCACCGTCGGCCAGGGCCCTCAGCAGCAGGTCGACCCCCTTGTAGGGCCGCACGATGCCCAGGAACAGCAGGTGCCGTCGCTGCCCCGGCGGGAGGCCGGGGGCGCCGCCGGTCTCGGGCAGGTGCGGGGGCATCTCGGCGACCACCGCGTCCCGGCGGCCCGGCCCTCTCAGCCCTTCGGCCAGACGGGCCTGCTCGGGCGAGTGCGTGACCACCCCGTCCACCCTGCGCAACAGGGCGCGGACGAGGGACACGTCCGCGGCCCGCCGCTCGTGGGGCAGCACGTTGTGGCACAGCGCCACCACCCGCGTCCCCGTGCCCGGCCGTGAGCGCACCCCCGCGAGGATCCCCAGGTAGGCGGGCACCTGCACGGGCGAGAACAGGGTGAGCACCACCAGGTCGGCGTCACGGGCCAGGCGCCGCCCGGTGCGCCACCACCCGTCCGGCCGGTACCAGGCCAGCTCGTGGCGTGTACCGGGGTAGGGCTCTCCCTCGGGGGCGTCGATGGTCTGCTGGCCCGGGTAGAGGGCCGCGGGGTACTGGGCCCGCCAGGACTCCACGGACGTCGGATGGCCGAGCGCCCGGAGCCGGTGCGCCAGCTCGGTGGTGTGCCGGGCGCCGCCGCCCTTGTAGGGGTGGGCGGGCCCCACCAGGGCGATCCGGGAAGCCGCGCTCACGTGCTCTCCCGGGAGCGCACGATCAGGTCGGCCAGCAGCCCGATCGCCGCGATGATCAGCCCGGTCATGAGGATCATGACGGTGTTGTTGGGGACGTACAGCGGATTGCGCGCCTGGTCGAAGACGAACTTGGCCGCGCCGAGGCAGAGCAGCGCCAGCGAGGGCGGCATCATCACCTTGAGCGGGTTGAAGTACATCACCATGCGCAGCACCTGGAGGATGTACCGGTAGGCGTCACCGACGAAGTGGAACTTGGACCTGCCCGCCCGCTTGGCGTACTCGATGGGCACGTACTTGACGGGGTGCTGGTTGGACAGGAAGGCCAGGGTGATGGTGGTGACGCAGGAGAACCCGGGCGGCAGCAGCCGCAGGTAGGGGCGGGCGACGTCGCGGCGGAACACGCGCAGTCCCGAGTTGAGGTCGGGGATACGCGTGTTGGTGAGGCGTTCGGCGATCTTGCGGATGACCCACTTGGCGGGCACCCGCAGCGCCTTGTGGCTGCCCATCTCCTGGGTCCGCGCGCCCACGACCTGGTCGGTCTCCGGGTCGGCGTCGAGCATGGCGACCAGTTCGGGGATGCGCTCATTGGGGTAGCTCATGTCGGCGTCGGTCCACACGACGAACTCGCCGCGCGCCCGCTGGCTGCCGATCCGGCGGACGGTGCCCGACCCGCCGTTGTGTCCGAAGGCGATGACGCGCATGTGCGGGTAGAGGCCCTCCGCGTCCCGTAGCCGGGCGAGGGTGTCGTCGGTGGAGGCGTCGTCCACGGCGAGCAGCTCGTAGCCGTACCCGGACCCGTCCATGGCGGCACAGATCCGTTTGACCTCGTCGACGACGTGGTCCTCCTCGTTGTAGCAGGGCAGCACGATGGTGACGCGGACCGGCGGGTCCTGGTCGTGCTGCCGGGGGGAGTCGTCGCGTGTGTCGCTCATGGGTTCTTCTCAGCGGGGTTCGGTGCGGGCGCGAAGGGTGCGGGGGGCCGGGCTCACCCCTCGGCGGGGAGGACGGACACCCACACGCTTCCGGTGAAGGCCCAGGAGCCGGTGGGCGGTTCCATGAGGGTACTCGGATCCATCCGGGCCACGACGTGGAAGGGCCTCTCGGGCTCCACCGCGCCGCCGGTCAGTTGTTCGAGCTGCTCCCATCCCGGTGCGGCGAGCACGGCGTCGCGGCCGCGGTCGTGGATCTCGGAGACGACGCGGTCCACGTCCTCCGGGGTCGGCTGGCCCATGGCCGCGGTGGGCACACCGCAGACGTTGCGCATCAGCGGCATGTAGTTCCCGGCCATACCGGAGTCGACCACGACCACCGAGGAGTCCTCGGGCAGCGAGGCACAGAGCTTGTGCGTGGCGTCGACGCTGCCGACGTCCTGTCTGTAGCCCATGATCCCCATGTCCGCGGCGCTGACGACGGGGGGAGCCGGTGCCCCCGTGACGATGGCGGAGACGGCGGCGGTGACACCGCCGAGGCCACGTTCGTAGTCCAGGATCCTCGGGACCGCGGTGCCGGCGGTGGGGAGGACCATCGCCAACGCGGCGACGGACGCGACCGTGTTCGGGAGGGCGCGGGCCGGTACCGGGTTCCGGCCGGGCGGGGCGATGACGGTGCAGTAGCGGGTGAGCCAGGACAGGAACCAGACGGCGAACAGGATGAACGCCGGGATGACCAGCACGATCAGCCGTCTGCTGGCCCAGGGGTGGTCGGGCGTGATGGCGGGGCGCAGCAGGGTGGTGGCCACCGTCCACACCAACAGCATGACGGGCAGCAGCCACTGGGGATCGCGCCGTTGGAAGAGGCGGCGCAGCACGAGGGCGACGCCGAGTGAGGCGAACAGGACCGTGGCCAGGCCCACGTACCAGCCCACCCAGTACAGGCTCATGTCGTAGTAGGTGCGGCTGCCCTCGATGGGCCACAGGCCCTCCTGCTCCTGGACGTAGGCGACCCAGCCGTCGGTGAAGTCGCTGCCGTGCCCGTAGTCGGGCCACAGCAGGGGGCGGACGGCGAACAGCACCATGGTGAGCAGCGCGAGCGCGGCCATCGCGTCGGGTAGCCAGCGGACGCGTTCCACGCGCGGGATCCCGTGGTACCACAGGGCCGCGGTGGCCACGACCGTGACCACGATGACGGCGGCGCTGATCAGCAGCAGGGGGTTGAGGGAGTCGGACAGGTAGTCCAGGTAGGGCAGGGACAGCCCGTATCCGGCGTACAGGCCAAGGCCCGCGCCGACGGCCAGGCCGCCCAGCAGCGGCAGCGCCTGCCCGCGCCGGGCGAGCAGCAGCAGGCCGGCGAACCCGATCACGGGCAGCAGGTCGCGGATCGCGTCGATGCGCACCACCAGTCCCAGGCCGAACGCCAGCCCGGCCGCGACGGCCAGTGTGTGGGCGGACGACCAGCGGTCGGTGATCCACGTGCGCCGCACGAGCGCGTCGTAGGCCAGGACCAGTCCGCCGAGCAGGAGGATCTGGGTGAGGGGCTCGCTGTAGGTGAAGCGGCTGACCCACTGCTGGGGCAGGCACACGGCCAGGACGAGGGCGCTCAGGGGCGCCCAGCGGACCCCCGCCAGGCGGGCGGTGAGCCCCGCGAAGGTGAGCACGCCCAGCGCGCCCAGGACCGGGGTGGTCACGAGCATCCCGTCGAGTCCGCCCAGCCAGTAGCCGATGGAGGCCACCAACGGGGCCCCGGCCATGAACTGGGGCCAGATGACGTCGCCGCGCTCGTAGTAGGCCAGACTCTGGTAACTGAGCGAGGGGTCGTCTCCCGCGATGAGCTCCCGCTGCTGCGGGATGGGCAGGTACCCGTTCTCGGCGATCCACGTGGTGTACATGGCGTAGGAGGCCGGGTCGCGGCGGATGACCAGGGCCTCGGCGTGGTAGGCGACCTGCACGACGGCGAAGGCGACCACGATCACCAGGACGAGGACGACCGGCCACCAGGGCACGTCCGCCTCTTCGGGCTGATCCGGGATCAGCCGGGGCACCAGCGCGCAGGCCGCGATCACGGCGGGCACCCCGAGGACGGCGGCCACCAGCGGGGTGAAGGAGCCGAGTGCCAGAAGGGGGAAGGCCACCAGGAGCCAGGCCGAGGCGGCGATCGCGGGGAGCGCGGTGACACGGGCGAGGAATCGTCCGGGAGACAAGCGCATGGAATAACTGTGGCAGTTCCCGGGACCCGGCGCACACACCCCCGTTCCCCGGTCGGCCTCGAAAAGCCGGCTCCGAACTGCCGGACCGGACCGTTGCCGGGGACGTGTCGCTGGTCAGGACCGGTGACGCACCGGACGTCCGGGCGACATCACCGTTGTGTTGCCTTACGGGCCCGGTCGGGTCACCACCGGGACGCGGGGCGGCCGGCACGGTGGCCTCCCGCGAACGGCCTAGAGTGGCGGTCATGTCCGAAACTCCCGCGCAGCTGTGGCGCGCCCTGGCCTCCGTCGATCCGTCCCGACCGTTCGTGACCTCCTACGACGCCTCAGGCGGCCGGGTGGAACTGTCCCGCGCCACCTTCGACAACTGGGTGTCCAAGACCTCGAACATGTTGGTGGACGGGCTCGGCACCCAGCCTGGCGACCGGATCGTGATCGCCCTGCCGGTGCACTGGCAGTCGCTGGTGTGGCTGGTCTCGTGCTGGTCGGTGGGCGCCGTGGCCGAATTCGTCCGACCGGACGCGGGCCTGCCCGAGGGGGCGCAGGTCGCGGTGGCCGACGCCGACCGTCTGGAGGCCGCCCTGGACAGCGGCGCCGACGAGGTGGTGGGCACCTCACTGCACCCGCTCGGCCTGCCGCTGGCCGAGGTGCCGCCCATGGTGCTCGACTACTCGGTGGAGGCACGCGGGTACGGGGACCACTTCTCGCCGTACCCCATCGACCCGGAGGCGCCCGCGCTGCGCGGCCGCGGCGACCGGAGCGGCGCGACCCTGGCATCCGACGCACGCCGCTGGGCGGACCGGTGGGAGCTGGCCGCCGAGGACCGTGCGGGCCTGTTCGCCGAACCCGACGCACCGATGGCCCTGCTCGGCGAGGGAGCGGAACTGCTGCTGGCCCCGATCGCGGCGGGGTCTCCGATCGTGATGTCCCCAGCCGAGTCCGTCGGGACCGACGCCCTCCTTGAGCGAACCAGGACGGAGAGGGTCACCGTGGCGATGAGCGGCGGCGACCGTCCGGTTCCCCTGGGGGAGAACACCTTCCGCACGGTGAGGCTGTCCTGACCCGATCGTCGGAGACGGTGCCGGTGTGATCGACGGGGCACCCCGCCCCCGGACGATCTTGCCCCTAGCGGCGCTCCCGACCGTCGACAGTGCCGCCAAGGGCAAGATCACCGCTGTCAGGCCCCGGACCGTCCCTCTCGGTAGTAGGGGTCGAGCACGGTGCGCTCCCGGCTCTCCTCGTCGTAGGTGTAGACCTCGCGGCCCTCGACGAACACACGCAGAGCGCGGCTCATCACGTCCAGCGGGTCGCCCGACCACACGACCACGTCACCGTCCAGACCCGGCCTGAGGGAGCCGACCCGGTCGGAGAGGCCCATGATCTCGGCGGGGTTGACCGTGAGCGCGCGGATCGCGGACGCGGGGTCCATCCCCTCCTTGACGCACAGGGTGGCCTGGTGGACCAGGAACTCGATCGGGACGACCGGGTGGTCGGTGGTCAGGGCGACCTTGACGCCGGCCCGGTCGAGGATGCCCGGATTGGCGAGGGTCTTGTTGTTCACCTCCACCTTGGAGCGGCTGGTCATGAGCGGGCCGGTGATGACGGGGATGCCGCGCTCGGCGATCTCGTCGGCCAGCAGGTGGCCCTCGGTGCAGTGGTTGATGACCAGCCGGTAGCCGAACTCGTCCGCCAGGCGCATCGCGGTGTGGATGTCGTCGGCGCGGTGTGTGTGCTGGCACCAGGGGAGTTCGCCGTCCAGGACCCGGACCAGCACTTCCAGGGTGTTGTCCCGGTCGAACGGGGCACCCTCCACCGACGCGTGGTCACGCTTGGCCTTGTAGTCCTGTGCCTTGGTGAAGGCGTCGCGGATGACCGCGGCCACGCCCTGGCGGGTGGAGGGAAGCTTGTCCTTGTTGCCGTACACCCGCTTGGGGTTCTCACCCAGGGCGCTCTTGACGCTGGCCGGGTGCCTGACCAGCCGGTCCTCCATACTGCGGCCCCAGCACTTGATGGCCACGGTCTGGCCGCCGACGGGGTTGCCCGAACCGGGCTTGACGACAGAGCTGGTGACGCCCCCGGAGAGTGCGTCGGCGAAGCCGCGGTCGGCGGGGTTGATGGCGTCCAGCGCACGCATGCGGGCGCCGTTGGGGTCGGTCATCTCGTTGGTGTCGTCACCGGCCCAGCCGATGCCCTCCTCGTCGATGCCGATGTGGCCGTGGGCCTCCACGAAACCGGGGAGCACCCACTTGCCGGCGGCGTCGACGACGGTGGCGCCGCCGGGAACCGTGACGTCGGCGTCCGCGCCGACGGCAGCGATCCTGCCGTCGGTGATGAGGACGGTGCCGCCGTCGATGGGGTCTCCATCGACGGGCACGACGTATCCGGATGTGATCGCGATATCCATGGCGGGCAACCTAGCCCATCATGGGCCCCTCCCCAAGGCCCGGGGCTGGAATCCGGGTGGTGAACGCCCGCCCAGCCCCAAACGGGGTGCCGTTCGGGCGCCGGCGGGGTTCTGGAGGATTCGCAGGCGGGACTGCGACGAAGGAGCCGTCACACCGGAGGATCCGAAGGTTCCCGCCTCTAGGGCGCCCGAACGAGGAGGGGCTCCGCGCCGCAGGCGTCCGTTGAGGGTGGCGGAGGGCGACGGGCGGGCGGAGCGGAGCCCCAAAGAGGAACAGGCACTCCCTAACCCGCGGGCCAGCGCGCGGTCAGCAGCTCCGACCGCGGCGTGAGTTCCACCGTGGAATCCTCGATGGCGTCGCGCACCATGGTGCAGCGGCCCACCTGTTCGGAGTCGGCGGTCAGGTCGCCGCCCTCGGCCGCGAACGCGTAGATCATGCTGGGGCGGTCGGCGAACTCCATCATCCGGAAGGCGCCGCCCAGACCCGGGTGGTGCGGGGTCTGCTCGGGGATCACCCCCATGGTGACGATGCCCGCCTCGATCAGGTCGGACAGGAAGCCGCGCTGGGCGTTGAGTACGGCCGCGCCGCCCTGGGGTCGCTGCAACGCCGACTCGTTGAGGATCACCCGTAGCACCGGCCCCTCCGGGCCGGTTATCGCCGCACGGTGGGCCATCTCCTCCTCCACCATCGCCTCGACCATGTCCGGGGACAGGTCGGGGTGGCGCGGGCGCAGGACCGCCCGCGAGTACTCGCGTGTGCGCAGGAACACCGGGACCGCCATGGGCTGGTGCTCCCACAGGTGGGTGGCGTGGACACCCAGTTCGCGCTGGTCGCCGAACTCGTTGGGGAAGGCCTCGGCCTGGAGTGTGATCGCCCACGCGTCGACCAGCTGGTGGTCGGTGCCCAGGGCTGTGTCCACCCGCTCGACCAACGAGCGCGCCGGCCGGCAGTGGGCGTTCTCCACCTCTCGGAGCTTGTCGTCGGTCACCCCCACCGTCTTGGCGAGTTCGGCGCGTGAAAGCCCCCTGTCGGCGCGCTCACGCAGTACCCGCGCGGCGAAGGGGAGCCACATCGCGGACGGCAGTGCAGTGTTCACTCCCATAACCTCCTCCGTCGCCCGACGGGACCGGCCTGGCACGTCTCTGGGTCAGTACCCCGCCCCGCCGTCACCGTTCCTCTGACCCTCTCCCGTGCCGGGCCGCTGGTCAAGCGACGGGACTGGCACGGCGATCCGTGGTAAGCCATTGACACGCCTTGACGTGCCTTCCCCTCGTGAAAGAGGGAGGTTTCATCCTCTGAGGCCGGGACCCCTCACCCCGTGGACTCCCAGGGTCCCCCGGAGTAGACCCGTGCCGCCGCGCGGCGAACCGCGCCCGTCTCCGGCCCGAGAACCAGGGTGCCCCGCGAAAACTCTGATAGAAGGACCGACAGCGCCGTCCGGTACCCGGGCGGCCCGGCGCGGTCCCGGCCGGCCTTCCCGCGCGCGGTTCCCACCATGCCCGCGAACGGTGTTCCCGACCCCGATTGGACGATCCCTTGGCCTACTTCGCCCTCCTGCTCGCCGCGATATCGATCGGCATCTGGGTGTACGCCCTGTTCGACGTGATCGGCTCGGACTCCGGTTCCGTGCGGCTGCTGCCCAAACCCGCCTGGACCATGGCCGTCCTGCTCCTGCCCAAGCTCGGGGCGCTGCTGTGGTTCGCCCTGGGCCGCCCGCGCCGTGATCCGGCGATGACCGCCCCAGCAGGGCCTCCCCCGCCCTTCCCCGAGTACGACCATCCGCACCGGGCCCGCGCCACCACCCCGGAGGAGGACGAGGAGTTCCTCCGCCGCTGCCGCGAGCGCGCCGAGGCGCAGCGGCGGCGGGCCCGGGAGGCGCAGGAGCGCCGGGAACGCCAGTCGGGGGAGGAGGGCGAGGAGGCCGGGGAATCCGGCTGAGTCCGGACCCGGGCCCGGCCCGGGAGGGGGCGCCCCGAGGACGGGGGCGTGTGCCGTGGTCACACCGGGACCCAGCTGCGGTGGTACCCGGCCCCGACGAGTACGCTGTGTGCCGCCCCCGCTGCGAATCTCTCCCGGAAGTGAACCGATGAAGCGTCTGACCCTCTCGGCAACGGCCCTCCTGGCCGGTGCCGCCCTGCTCGCCGCCTCCGCCTGCACCAACGGCGCCGACGCCCAGAACGGCTCCGGTGGCGACGGCACGTCCAGTCCGGAGCAGACCAACAGCCCCGAGCAGGCCGACGGCCCGGCCGACGTGGACGTCAGCGACGTCGAGGGCGCCACCCTGCACACCAGTGAGGGCGACATCGAGGTGGAGCTGTTCCCGGAGGACGCCCCCCTCACCGTGGCCAACTTCGTGGGTCTGGCCGAGGGCGAGGGCGTGCCCAACCCGGTGACGGGCGAGGCCGAGTTCTACGACGGCACCGTGTTCCACCGGGTGATCGCCGATTTCATGGTCCAGGGCGGAGACCCCCAGGGCACCGGCCGGGGCGGCCCGGGCTACACCTTCGAGGACGAGCTCGGGTCCGGACGGGAGTTCGACGAGCCGGGCGTACTGGCCATGGCCAACAGCGGTGAGGACACCAACGGCTCCCAGTTCTTCCTCACCGTCGACTCGGCCACGCACCTGAACGACATGCACACGATCTTCGGGCACGTCGCGGACGAGGAGTCCACGGAGGTGCTGGACGGCATCGCCGAGATGGAGACCGACGCGAGCGACCGTCCGACTCGGGAGGTGACCCTGGAGTCGGTCACCGTCCACCGCGCCGGATGACGTCCTCCCCGGGGCGTCCCTCAGCGGCGGCGCTTGGCGCGGGCGGCCCGGGCACGCTCCACGGCCGGTCCGATCGCCTCGGCCAGCGCCGCGACGTCCTCTCCCGTGGAGGTGCGGCCCAGTGACAGGCGCAGGCTGCTCAGCGCGGTGTCGGGGTCGGCGCCCATCTCCAGCAGCACGTGGCTGGGCTGGGCCACCCCCGCCGAGCAGGCCGAGCCGGTCGAACAGGAGATGCCCTTGGCGTCCAGCAGCATCAGCAGCGCGTCGCCCTCACAGCCGGGGAAGGACATATGTGAGATCCCCGGCAGCCTGTGCTCCGGATCGCCGTTGACGACCACGTCGGGGACCGCGGCGCGGACCCGCTCCTCCAGCTCGTCGCGGAGGTCCGCCAGGTGCTTGGCGTGCTCCTCGCGCTCGGTGACCGCCAGGTGGACGGCCGTGGCCAGCCCGCGCAGCAGCGGCGCGGACAGGGTGCCCGAACGGATGTCGCGTTCCTGACCGCCACCGTGCAGGACCGGCGCCGGGGCCAGGCCGCGCGCGACCAGCAGCGCACCGGCGCCCACCGGGCCGCCGAGCTTGTGGCCGGTGACCGTCAGGGCACTCACCCCGCTCACCGCGAAGTCGACCGGTTCCACGCCCACGGCCTGCACGGCGTCGGTGTGGAAGGGGATGCCGTACTCGGCGGCCACGGCGGCCAGCTCGGCCACCGGCTGTACCGTTCCCACCTCGTTGTTGGCCCACATGACCGACACGAGCGCGACCGAGTCGGGGCCGGGGCCGCTCTCGATCACCTCCCGCAGCGCCGCCGGGCTCACGTGGCCCAGCGCGTCCACGGGCAGCTTCTCGTGCGTCGCGCCCTGGTGCTCGGCCATCCAGTGCGCGGGGTCGAGGGCGGCGTGGTGCTCGACGGCGCTGGTGAGGATCCTCGGCCTGCTGGGCCCCCCGTCACCGGCGTTGCGCGCCCAGTACAGGCCCTTGACGGCGATGTTGTTCGACTCCGTGCCACCGCCGGTGAAGACCACCTCGTGCGGGGTGGAGCCGAGCGCCCTGGCGACGCGTTCGCGCGCCTCCTCGACCGTGCGTCGGGCGGCGCGCCCGTGGCCGTGCAGGGAGGACGGGTTGCCGAGGACGCCGAGTTCGGTCGCGACGTCGGCGACCACCTCGGGGCGGACCTCGGTCGTGGCAGCGTGATCCAGATACACCATGGCCCTACAAGGGTACGTCCGTTTCGAGCCGTTCACGGACCCGCGTCCCCTCGGGGCCGCTGCCGGCGTCGTCGGCGTGACGGGGAGTCCGCGCCCGCGGCCCGCTCCCCGCGCACGGAACTCCTCATGTGGCGGGTTGTCCACAGGAGCGAGGTCGTCACCCTCCGCCCGCCACGGTCCCGATAACCTTGTGTCATGCCTGACTCCGCGTCCTCGCAGTCCGTCCAGCCCGCCGTCCCCACCGGATCCTCCGGTGGCCACTGGCCAGCGCCCACAGCCGAGCGTCCGGTGCGTGCCCGGATCTCCCTGCCGGGGTCCAAGTCGATGACCAACCGCGCGCTGATCCTGGCCGCACTGTCGGAGACGCCCTGTGTGGTGCGCCGCCCCCTGGTCAGCCGGGACAGCGACCTGATGGCCGGTGCCCTGCGCGCACTGGGCGTGGAGGTCTCCCCCGCCGGGGGCCCGGGCGGGGACCTGGCGGTCACCCCCGCTCCGCTGCGCGGCCCGGCCTCGGTCGACGTCGGCAACGCGGGCACGGTGATGCGGTTCGTACCGCCCCTGGCCGCCCTGGCCTCGGGCACCGTCGACTTCGACGGCGACCCGCGCGCTCGCGAGCGGCCGATGGACGAGCTCCTGGGAGCCCTGCGCACGCTGGGCGTCGACATCGACGACGGCGGCCGCGGTGCCCTGCCCATGGCCGTCCACGGCACCGGCGCCGTGCGCGGCGGCGAGGTGACCCTGGACGCGTCCGGTTCCTCCCAGTTCGTATCCGCCCTGCTCCTGAGCGGCGCCCGCTTCACCGAGGGCGTGCACGTACGCCACTCCGGTCCGCCCGTCCCCTCCCAGCCGCACCTGGACATGACCGTGGAGATGCTGCGCCGGGCCGGAGTGGCCGTGTCCGCCGACGAGAACTCCTGGAGGGTCGGGCCCGGGCCGGTCAAGGTCTCCGAGATCACTGTGGAGCCCGACCTGTCCAACGCCGCGCCCTTCCTCGCCGCGGCCCTGGTCAGCGAGGGCGAGGTGACCGTCGAGGGCTGGCCCGAGCACACCACCCAGCCCGGCGCCGAACTGCGCTCGCTGTTCACCCGTATGGGCGGCGAGGTGTCGCGCTCCACGGAGGGGCTCACCCTGCGCGGCACCGGCCGGATCCTGGGCATCGACGCCGACCTGCGCGACGTGGGCGAGCTGACCCCCACCGTCGCCGCCGTGGCCGCGCTGGCCTCCACCCCGTCCCGGCTGACCGGCATCGCACACCTGCGGCGCCACGAGACCGACCGCATCGCCGCGCTGGCCGCCGAGATCAACCGGCTGGGCGGTGACGCCGAGGAACTGCCCGACGGCCTGGCCATCAATCCACGGCCACTGCGCGGCGGGGTCTTCCACTCCTACGACGACCACCGGATGGCCACGTCCGGCGCGGTGATCGGGCTCGCGGTGCCCGGGGTGGAGGTGGAGAACATCGCCACCACGCGCAAGACCCTGCCCGACTTCCCGGGTCTGTGGGAGGAGGCACTGGCATGAGCCGTACGCAGGGCGGAGGACGCCACCTGGACGAGGACGACATCCGCGTGCGCGCACGGGGCGGTTCCAAGCCCCGCACCCGCAACCGGCCCAAGCACGAGAACGCCGTGGAGGGCCTGGTCACCGCGGTCGACCGGGGCCGGTACCGCTGCCTGGTGAGCGGCGTACCCGTCGTGGCGATGAAGGCCCGCGAACTCGGCCGGGGGTCCATCGTCGTCGGTGACCACGTCGACGTGGTCGGCGACCTCTCCGGCCGGCCCGACACCCTGGCCCGGATCGTGCGGGTCAGGGAGCGTAGGTCCGTGCTGCGGCGCACGGCCGACGACACCGATCCGGTCGAGCGGGTGATCGTCGCCAACGCCGACCAACTGGCGATCGTGTGCGCCCTGGCGGACCCCGCCGCGCAGCCGCGCTTCGTGGACCGCTGCCTGGTCGCCGCCTACGACGCCGGACTCGACCCGCTCCTGTGCCTGACCAAGTCCGACCTGGCCAGCCCGGACGATCTGCTGCGCGTGTACGAGCCCCTGGGCCTGCCCTATGAGGTGCTCGGCCCCGAGAGCGGTCTCGACGGTCTGCGCACCCGCCTGGCTGACCGCACCACCGTGTTCGTCGGCTCCTCCGGCGTGGGCAAGTCCACCCTGGTCAACCGGCTCGTCCCGGGCACCGACCGGGCCGTGGGCCACGTCAACGCGGTCACCGGACGCGGCCGCCACACCTCCACCTCGGCCGCCGCGCTGCCGTTCGAGAACGGCTGGCTCATCGACACCCCGGGCGTGCGCAGCTTCGGTCTGGCCCACATCGATCCGGAGGACATCGTCGAGGGCTTCCCGGACCTGGCCGAGGCCGCCGAGGACTGCCCGCCTATGTGCTCCCACCAATCCGACGCCCCGGAGTGCGCCATCCAGACCGCACTGGAGCGCGGGGAGCTGGACACGGACCGGGTGGCGTCGCTGCGTCGCCTGCTCATGAGCCGAGAGGGCGACACCGACGAGGGATGAGGCCCGGCGTGCCTCAGCTGGACGCGGGCTCCTCGGAGGCGGTCCCGGCGCCGCCGAGGACGTGCGCCCGGCCCCAGGCGCCGAGCGGGCCCAGAGCCTCGCTCAGGGACCTGCCGAGCGGGGTCAGCGAGTACTCGACCCGGGGCGGCACCTCGCCGAAGTCCTCCCGGGCCACGATCCCGTCCCCCTCCAGCTCGCGCAGGTGGGAGGCCAACACCTTCTCGGTAACGCCGTCGAGCATCCGGCGCAGTTCGCCGAAGCGACGGGGCCCCTCCTCCATGGCCCACAGGATCAGTACCTTCCACCTGCCGCCGATCACGTCCATCGCAGCGTCGATGCCGCAGTGGTACGCGCCGGGCCTTCGCGCGGTGGCCATCGCCGCCCCCTCCCGCCTGCGCGCTTACCCCGGAGTGGGCACGCACTCCAAAGTGCGTACTTGTCCGTGTCCCAACATGCGACAACGCTAGCCCACATGACCGAACACAGTGTGAAGACCCGTATCTCCCTGCTCGGGCTCGGTGCCATGGGCACCGCGCTCGCCCGCGCCTGGCTCGCCGCCGGGTACCCGCTGACCGTCTGGAACCGGACCCCGGCCCGCGCCGAGCCGCTGACCGAGGAGGGCGCCGACACCGCCGCCACGGCCGCGGAGGCGGTCGCCGCCAGCCGCCTGGTGGTCACCTGCCTGCTCGACGACGACTCCGTCGGCGCCTCCCTGGACGGCACCGACCTGGCGGGCAGGGACCTGTTCAACGTCACCACCGGCACCCCGGGCCAGTCACGGGCCCGGGCGGAGTGGGCTCGCGGGCGCGGCGCCCGCTTCGTCAGCGGCGGCGTCATGGCCGTTCCGCCCATGGTCGGCGATCCGGAGTCGGGCGGATACGTGTTCTACAGCGGTTCCCGTGAGGCCTTCCAGGAGCACGCGCAGGCCCTGTCCGCCGTCACCGGGACCGTGTTCGTCGGCGAGGACGCCGGGCTGGCCGACCTGTACGACGTGGCCCTGCTCAGCGCGATGAACGGCATGCTCGCCGGGGTATCGCACGCCTTCGCCCTGGTCCGGGGCGAGGACGTGCCCCTGAAGGAGTTCGCCTCCCTGCTCTCGGGCTGGCTCACCGCCATGACCGGGAGCGTCCCGGCCACCGCGGACCACCTGGAGAGCGGCGACTACACCACCGGCGTCGTCTCCAACCTCGCCATGCGGGTAAGGGGCAACCGGACCCTGTTGCGCACCGCCGAGGAGCAGGAGGTGAGCACCGAACTCCTGGCCCCGTACGCGGAGCTGATGGAGCGCCGGCTGGTCCGGGGCCACGGCGACGAGGACGACACGGGCGTCATCGACCTGCTCGCCGCGCCCCGAGGCTGACGTCCGGCGCGCCTACACCTCGACGGTCCCGCCGCACCGCCAGAACCGGGTGCGGTCGCGTTCCACGAACCCCTCGTCGAGCAGTCCGCGACGGAGCACCGACACGTTCGCGCTGAATCCGCGCAGAACCGTGTTGACCTCGGCCTCGCTGTAGCGGACTCCGGGTTCGAAGGCGCGGGCGACCTGGTCGAACAGGACCAGCCGGGCGGGACGGCGCACCGGGATCGCGGTGATCCACCCGTCCGGCATGTAGGTGCGCAGCACCTCCCGGCGCTCGCGCTCCGTCAGCGGCCCCTCCATCACGCCCGCCACCCCTCTCAGCGGCCGACCGCCAGCATCCCGTGCACGACCGTCTCGACCCGGCTCGCCGCCTCCTCCGGGTCGATCGGCCGCAGTGAGTACGACACCGTCAGGCGCAGGGCGACGTCGGCGGCTGCCTCGGCCGCGGAGGCTGCCAGGTCCGGGTAGTGCTCCCCCAGCAGGGCGGTGATGCGCTCGCCCAGGACCTCCAGGAGGGGCTCCGACCGCGTGGTGAGGACGGGAAGCAGCTCGTGGTCTCCGGTGACCACCGCGTGCAACAGCGGGTTGTCCCGGGCGGACAGCAGCACCAGGCGGGTCGACCGGCTCACCGCGTGCGGCGGGTCCTCGCCCTCCTCCAGGAGACGCATCGCCCTGTCGAGCAGCGCGTTGACCTCGCGCACCACCACGGCCTGGAGCAGGCCCTCCTTGCTGCCGAACACGTTGTACAGGGTCTGGCGGGACACGTGGGCGACCGCCGCGATGTCCACCATGCGCCGATCGGCCCATCCGCCGGAGACGACCTCGGCGTAGGCGGCGTCCATCAACCGCTCCCGTACCGAGGTGCCCTCGGCACGCCTCTGTCCGTTCACGGTGTCCATGCCCTCCATTCTCGCATCCGGCGGGTGCGCGGGGAGCGTGTCCGCGCACCCGGACGAGCAGTGCGCCCCGGTGCCAGGCCTCACTTCCGCTCAGTACTCAGGAACGGTAGCGTTACCGGTCATGGCGTCCTTTGACGATGATCTGCGGCTTGCCCACGTGCTCGCCGATGCTGCCGACGACCTCGCGCTCAAGCGCTTCCGAGCGCTCGACCTCGTGGTCGACACCAAACCCGACCTCACCCCCGTCACCGAGGCCGACCGGATGGTCGAGGAGACGCTGCGCGGCGTACTCTCCCGTGCCCGGCCCCGTGACGCCGTGGTGGGCGAGGAGTACGGCAGGACCGGCAACAGCAACCGGGTGTGGGTCATCGACCCCATCGACGGCACCAAGAACTACGTGCGCGGTGTCCCCGTGTGGGCGACCCTGATCGCCCTGTTGGAGGGCGACCGGCCCGTCGTGGGCGTGGTGTCCGCCCCGGCGCTGCACCGCCGCTGGTGGGCTTCCAAGGGCGGGGGTACCTGGCAGGGACGCAGCCTGTCGAAAGCCTCGCGCTGCTACGTGTCGAAGGTGTCGGATCTCTCGGACGCCTCCCTGAGCTTCTCCTCGCTGACCGGCTGGGAGGAGCAGGGCCGCCTCGACTCCTTCCTCGGGCTGACCCGCTCGGTGTGGCGCACCCGCGCCTACGGCGACTTCTGGTCGCACGTGATGGTCGCCGAGGGCGTCGTGGACATCTCCGCCGAGCCGGAGCTGTCGCTGTGGGACGCCGCGCCGCTGCCGATCCTCCTGGAGGAGGCCGGCGGTCGGGCCACCGACCTGCGCGGCGAGGGCTTCGAGGACGGCGGACCGCTCGTGTGCACCAACGGCGTGATCCACGACCAGACGCTGACCTGGCTCAACGGCGGCCCCACCCCCCTACGCCGGAGCTGACCGCTCCTCCACTGTCTCCGGGCGTGGGTCCTGGACCCGCGTCCTGGAACCGCGTGCGTCCCGAACGGTGCTGTAAGGACCCCCTGTGCGCTTGGGGCACCTCCCACACCGACAGCCACCCCCGAGAAACACGCACAGTGCTCATATAAAGACACACAGTAGTAACATGTGGTGTGTGCTGACCACCGAACCCGTCCGGGCCGCCCTGTGCGCGGCCGCGGTCCTGCTGCTCACCGCCTGTGGCGGCGGTCCCGGGCACGATCCCCAGCGACTCGGCGAGATCATCGCCGACACCGTGCGCACCGCCGCCCGGGGCGGCGGCCCCGGCCTCGGTGTCCCCGACACCGCGTTCGATCCGGCCGGGTACACGTGCGTGCCCGCCGCGAACACTCCGTCCACCGACCCGTGGCGGGCCAGGACTCCCCGCTCCGTGGTGGACGGCTCCGTCGATCTGGGCGTCCTGGCGCCCGACACCACGGGCACCACCCCGGTGACGATCTCCGTCACCGGGCCCGACGGCACCACCGCCACCACCACGGTGACCGCCGTTGCGGGCGAGTGGACCCACGTCCGCTACCCCGACGACTTCAACGGCCCCAGGATCCCGAAGGACTCCGAGCCCCCGGAAGGGTCAGGGACCTCCCCCGCCACCGGGGCGCACACGGTGGTCTGGTCCGACAGCGGCTCGGGCGCCCCGCTCACCTGCGACGGCTTCGAGGCGGGCTGACCCGTGCGCCGTGTCCGGCCCTTCCGCTTCCGCTCCCACTACACGGCCGGAACCAGCGGCCCGAAGTTCTTCACGCCGAAAGCGAACCGAATCCCCTCTTCCCCGCGATGAGTCTGTGGAAACCCCGCCACCCCCGCGGGTATCACGGCGCCGCTGTGGCGGTAGCCGGATCTCACAGACATCACGGGAAGGGACCGAATGCTGCGTTCCCTCACAGCCGGGATGGTGCTGGCCTTCGCCGGTTCACGGGCCAACGTCGCCCGGACCATCCTGTCCTGCGCGGGCATCGTCGTCGGTGTCGGTGCGCTGATCATGGTGGTCAGCGTCAGCGACTTCGGCCAGCGGTTCGCCACCGCCTACAGCGAGGCCAACGCGGGTCGACCGGCGACTCTCCAGGTCACCGTGCACGAACAGGTCACCGACCGTGCCGCCTTCGAGGATGATCTGCTCCGCGCGGGCGGCCAGGACGTCTCGGTCTACCACCGCCCCAACGCGGTACCGCTGCTGCGCTCCGGCGGATCCGCCATCGAGCACGTGGAGTTCCTCGGAGTGGACCCGGAACTGGGCGACATCCGGCGCATGAACATGGTCCGGGGCCGCTGGTTCACCGAAGCCGACACCGAGTCCCTGGCTCCGGTCATGGTCGTCAACGAGGACCTCGCCAACGCGCTCGGCGACCTCACACGGATCCAGGTGGGCACCGACCAGTGGCTGGACGTGCGCGTCATCGGCGTCCTCGAGGGCTCCGCGATGGACAGCGGCTGGTACAGCGCCTACCTGCTGCGTTCCCCCGCCTCCGAGGAACTGCTCTTCGGAAACTCCACCGACACCGACGAGGAGGAGCAGGACGGGGCGTTCCTGATGGGTTCCCAGACGACCTACCAGGTACGGATCGACCCCGAGGACCCCGCGGCTGACGACCCCTGGGGCGAGGTCTTCGCCGAGCGCCTGGAGTCGGCCTCCTGGCGCTGGGGCGTGGAGGGCCCCGACACGATCATGGTCCACCGGGCGGACTACGCCGAGGAGATCAACCGGATCATCACCTACATGTCCTGGGGCCTGATGGGCATCGCCGCCGTCACCCTCACCACCGGTCTGCTCGGTGTGCTCAACGTCGGCCTGGTCACCGTGCGCGAGCGCCGCCGCGAACTGGCCACCTACCGGGCCCTGGGCGCGAGCCGGTTCACGCTGTTCGTCGCCGTGGTCATGGAGTCGGTGGTGGTGTCGCTGGTGGCCGGCCTCATCGCCCTAGCCGGTTGTTGGGCCGTGCTGGCCGCGGGCGGCACGGTCCTGGAGCGTGTCGTGACGCTGCCCGACGACGTCCCCCTGAACATCCCCACCTCCGGAGTACTCATCGGTCTGGGCAGCGCCGCGCTGGTCGGGCTGCTGGCCGGAATCATCCCCGCGATGCGGGCACTGCGCGCGTCCGTCGTCGCCGGACTCCGGGAATAGGAGACATACGTGAAGAAGTGGATCATCATCGGAGCGGTCCTGGTCCTGCTCCTCGGGCTGGTCGGCGCCGGCTACGTGCTGGTGCCGCGCCTGGGCAGCGTGGTCGCTGGAGGGGACCCGCCCCTGGAGGAGGCCGCCCTCGACTCGACCGGCGCACCGGTCGAGGTGGAGATGGGCGAGATCAGCTCCGTGCTGGTGCTGGACGCCGTCGTCCGGGCCGAGCCCGGCGAGGACGTCGAGGCCCGCAACGGGGGAACGGTCGTCCACCTGTGGGTGGGGGACGGCGCCGAAGTCGAGGACGGAGCGCCGATCGTGAACGTGAAGGTGCCCGACGAGTCCGCGCCCGGCTCCGATGACGCCGAACCCGCGACCAAGGAGGTCACCCTGTACGCGCCGACGGACGGCACGGTGTCGGGCCTGGAGGACGTGCTGGTCGGAGACGTCCTGGAGCCCGGGTCGGTGGTGGCCACGGTCGCCCCGGACGAGTTCCGCGCCGTAGCCTCCGTCACGCCCAACGACCTCTACAGGTTCTACGAGGACCCCGAGGACATCCTGCTCCAGATCGACCAGGGACCGCCCGCCTCCGAGTGCGCCTTCCTGTCCCTGGGCGCGACCCGGGGCGGTGGCGACGCGGCCCCGGGCGACGGTGACGCGGCCGGGGGCGACGGTGACGCGGCCGGGGGAGAAGGCGGCGGCGGTGCCGAACTGGCCTGCCGGGTGTCCGCCGAACTGGAGGTCTTCGACGGGGTCCGGGGCAAGCTCTCGGTCAGCACCGGAAACGCGGAGAACGTCCTGGTCGTCCCGGTGACCGCCGTACGCGGCAGCTCCGACTCGGGCGAGGTCGTCGTGGTCTCCGACGACGGGTCCGAGGAGACCCGCGAGGTGGAGCTCGGGGTGTCCGACGGCTCGTTCATCGAGGTCACCAAGGGCCTGAGTGTCGGCGACACGGTCCTGGACCCGATACCGCTCGACCCCCGCTTCGACGCCCCCGGGGAGCACCTCCCCGAGGATGAGTTCCCCATGGAGGAGGGCTAGATGTCCGTCGACACAGCGGCCCCCCGTGCCTCGGCGCCCCGCTCCGGCTCCGCGCCCCTGCTGAGCGTGGAGAAGGTGACCCGGCACTTCACCGTGTCGGGGACCCGGATCGACGTGCTGTACGACTGCACGTTCCAGGTGGACCGCGGCGAGGTCGTGGCGGTCGTCGGCCAGTCCGGCTCGGGCAAGTCCACCCTGCTGAACGTGCTGGGCCTGCTCGACCGGCCCAGCGGTGGCTCCTACATGTTCGACGGCGTGGACATCACCCGTCTGGGTGAGGGACCGCGGTCCCGCCTGCGGGGCGAGGGCGTGGGCTTCGTGTTCCAGCAGTTCCACCTGTTGGAGCGGCGGACCGCCCTGGCCAACGTCGGTGTGCCGTTGGTGCTCGGCGGCGTGCCGCTGCTGCGCCGCAGAGCGCGAGCCCGCGAGCTGCTGGAGGCCGTGGGGTTGGGGCACCGGCTGCACTCGCAGCCGCACCAGCTCTCCGGCGGTGAGCAGCAGCGTGTGGCCCTGGCCCGCGCACTGAGCCGGGAACCCGCCCTCATCCTCGCCGACGAGCCCACGGGCGCCCTGGACGCCGCCAGCAGCACCATGATCATGGGCCAGTTGTTGGAGCAGGCCAGAATCCGGGACGCGGCGGTGGTCGTGGTGACCCACGACCCCAAGGTGGCCGAGCGGGCCGACCGGGTGGTGGAACTGGTGGAGGGCCGCACCAGCTGAGCGCGCGCCGCCCGGGAAACCGGGCGGCGCGAATCCCCGGCACGAAAAAACACCGGGTGCGTCATCGCACCCGGTGTTTCCTTGGTAGCGGGGACA
>NZ_JBWDTQ010000001.1:0-251840 GCF_056312425.1 Nocardiopsis sp. TRM 82005 | reverse complement strand
GGATTTGAACCTGCGACCTCTGGGTTATGAGCCCAGCGAGCTACCGAACTGCTCCACCCCGCGTCGTTGTGTCTCCATTCAGGGGCTCGCACCCCCGGGAGTGAATCGGCCTTCCTCGCGAAAAACCGCCGGAGACTCCCTGACCCGCCAGTTTCCCGACCGGCCTTCAGCCACCCTACCAGGGCCTGAGCCCTGCTCCGCCCACCCGGACGCCCTCCTTGGAAGACATCCGACCGACCGGCAAAGGAAGGTGGCAAAAACCACCGGACCCGGGATTTCTCCCGAGTCCGGGTCTAGTAGCGGGGACAGGATTTGAACCTGCGACCTCTGGGTTATGAGCCCAGCGAGCTACCGAACTGCTCCACCCCGCGTCGTTGTGTCTCCACGTTAGCGCGCTTCGGACGAGAACCCAAATCAACGGATCGAGACGTGGACCACCCGGCTGACGAGCGTACCCGGACCGGGGAGAACGAGCGGGGCGGAGCCCGAAGGCCCCGCCCCGCGCCGTCCGGGACGACGAACTGCTCCCGGAATGAGGAACTACTCGTTCATCTGCTCCTCAAGGGCCTCCAGAGCCTCACGCAGGCGCTCGTTGGCCTCCTCGTTCGACTCCTGGGCCTCCTCCCAGGCCTCGACGGCCTCGTTGAGGGCGTCGGTGAGGTCCTGGTCGCCGCCGCCCTCACCCTCGCCGGCTCCGGCCTCCGGGGTCTCCTCAGGGGACTCCTCGGCGCCCTCCTCGGGAACCTGGGCCTCTCCGTCGAAGAGGTTGCTGAGCGCGTCCGGCAGACTGCTGCCGATCGCGACCTCCTCGCCGAAGCCGACCATGACCTGCTGCAACAGCGGGAAGGATGCGGCTCCGCCGCCACCGGCCTGCACGTACAGCGGCTCGACGTAGAGCAGGCCGCCCGAGAACGGCAGCGTGAGCAGGTTGCCCCGCGTCACCTCCGCGTTGGACTGCTCCAGCGGCAGCAGCACCTCGCGAACGTTGGCGTCGGCGTCGAAGGCGTTCTGCACCTGTCCGGGACCGAAGATCACCGTGCTCCTGGGCAGCTCCAGCAGCTTGAGCTGTCCGTAGTCGTCCGAGCGCGGATCGCTGTCCACCGCCATGAAGGCCGCCAGGTTCTCACGGCCCCGCGGCACGAAGGTGCTGGTCAGCGAGAAGGTGGCCTCTTCCTCGCCCGGGTAGTTGATGGTCTGGCGGTAGGGCGGCTCGGGAGCCTCGGTGCCGCCGGTCGGGTCGTTCGGAACCGACCAGAAGTCCTGACCGCCGTAATAGGCGGCGGCGTCCGTCACGTGGTACTCGCGCATGATCTCGCGCTGCACCTTGAACAGGTCGTCCGGGTAGCGCACGTGGTCGGTGAGCTCGTCGCTCATCTCGTCCTGGCTCTTGACGGCCCCCGGGAAGGCGTCCATCCAGGTCTTCAGGACCGGGTCCTCCTCGTCCCAGGCGTACAGGGTGATGGTGCCGTCGTAGGCGTCGACGGTGGCCTTCACCGAGTTGCGGACGTAGTTGACCTCGTTGCCCGGCAACGCGCCGACCTGCTGGGCCGACCCGTTGGTGAAGGAGTCGGTCACTGCCTGGTTGAAGTCGATCCGGTTGGCGTACGGGTAACCGTCGGACGTGGTGTAGGTGTCCACGATCCACTGGAGCCTGCCGTCGACGACCGCCGGGTAGGGGTTGCTGTCCACGGTCAGGAACGGTGCGACCTTCTCCACGCGCTCCAGCGGGTCGCGCTCGTAGAGGATGCGCGAATCGCCGGTGATGGCGCTGTTGAGTAGGATGTTCGGTTCCTGGTACTTGATCGCGTACAGGACACGGTCGAAGAAGGAGCTCAGCTGGACGCCGCCGCTGCCCTCGTAGCGGTTGTAGGCCTGCGAGCCGCCCTCGGCGCCTCCGCTCTCGGCAGGGGCCTCCTCCTCGGTCTGCTCGGTGCCCTCCTGGTCCGCGCCTTCCTGGTCCGCGCCCTCCTGGTCGGAGTCGGCCGGGGCGCGCGCCTCGTCCGGAGTCGGACTCACCTCGGGTTCGACGGCGTCCTCCAGGGTCGGCACGTCGCCGGTTCCCTCCTCGGCGTCGAGGGGGTAGTCGTACTCCTCCTCCGCCTGGACGATGGCGTAGTCGGCGCCCTCCCGGCCGTAGTAGACCCTCGGCTCGTACTCGCCGACGGCGTCGCTCAGCTCACCGCGCGGCGGAATGTTGTACTCGGTGAAGACCGGACGGCCCTCGGCGTCGATCTGGGTGCCCGCGGCGGCGACCATGCCGTAGCCGTGGGTGTAGATCAGGTGCCGGTTGAGCCAGTTGTCCTGGTCCGAGGGCGGCCCGTCCAGCTCGCGGACGGCCACGACCGTGTCGATCAGGTTGCCGTCGCCGTCCGGGTAGCGGTCGACCTCCAGCACCTCGGGGAACTGGTAGAAGCCGCGGACCTGCTGCATCTGCTGGAAGGTCTGCGAGACCACGGAGGGGTCGACCAGACGCACCGTGGTGCCCTGGGCCTCCTCCACCAGGTCCTGCGCGCTGAGCTCGGTGGTGGCGTCGTAGGCCTGCACATCGGCGTCGGCGATGTCGTAGGCATCGCGTGTGTACTCGATGTTGCGCTCGATGTAGGGGCTCTCCAGGCGCTGCTCGTTCGGGTCGACCTGGAAGTTCTGCACGACCGCGGGGTAGGCCACACCGACCAGCACCGCTGACAGCACCAGCAGACCGAGGCTGGCCATGGGAACCATGGTGTTCTTGAAGTAGATGTTGGCGAAGAACAGCACGGCGCAGATGACCGAGATGACCGTGAGGATCAGCAGGGCGGTCTTGACCGCGTTCACGTCGGTGTAGGAGGCACCGAAGGTGTAACCGCGATCGGAGAAGACCAGGCCGTAGCGGTCCAGCCAGTAGGAGCAGGCTCGCAGCAGCACGAACAGACCCAGCAGCACCGACAGGTGTACGCGGGCGGAGGGTGTGGCGCGCTGGCCGGAGTCGTTCTGTAGGCGCACGCCGCCGTACAGGTAGTGCACGATCACAGCGGCGATGAACGCCAGGATGACGGCCGCGTACAGATACCCGAGCAGGACTCGCAGGAACGGGTAGGTGAACGCGAAGAACGAGATGTCCATGCCGAACTCGGGGTCGTTCACCCCGAACGCGGTGCCGTTCATGAACTGTAGGTAGGAGCGCCAGTCACCGCTGGCCGCGGCTCCGGCCAGCAGGGCCAGGGCGCCCACGGCGATCCAGAAGAACAGCTTGCGGTGCGGGTCGATGGACTGCCGGTAGCGGTCCAGGCCCTGCTGTTCCAGACTCATCGGCCGGATACCGGGCCGGGAGCGGTAGGCGAAGAAGATGCTCGCGCCGACGATGACGGCCATGACCAGGCCGGCGATGGCGAACAGCAGCACGCGGGTCCACAGCTCGGTCAGGAAGACCGAGGTGTACCCGACGGAGCCGAACCATTTGTAGTCGGTCCAGAAATTCGCGGCGAGCATCAGCCCCGCGATGATGACGACCACGGTCGCTGCGACTGGCGCGAGCAACCTTGATCGGCGAGGCATACGCGCAGGTGGTGCGCCGGGCGATCGGAAGCTCACGCCTCTCCCTCGGTTTGCTTGGTAGGTGCGTTCGGTGCGCGGGTTAGCGCTCTGTCTCTGAAAAACTTAAACGGAGGCCGTCAGGTTCCCGGAACTGCCCTCGTTCGGGTGACAAGGCTGCATCGTTGGTGTATCGGAGCGACATCCGGGTCCCTATGGCGACCCTACTGTCCAAAAACGGAGACGGAAGGGCTCCCGCATCGGTCACTATGGAAACGTGTCGAACATTCGCGAAGCCGTCATGGACCTCGAACGCCACGCCGCGGAACAGGGCTGGGACCGACCAATCGGGCTGTATGCCCTGGTCCCCACCGCCGAGCTGCTGAAAGCGGAGCCCGCGCTGGCCGAACTGCTGGGGATCGACTCCCCCGAGGATCCCGACGAGTTGACCCCAGTCGAACAAGAGCAGTTGTCGGACGACGTCCCGCTGGAGGAGGCGTTGGGCCGCATCATGTGGCCGGAGGGCGTCGCCGGGTGCGCGCTGGTGATGGAGCGCCTGGTGGTGAAGGGCTCGGACGAGACCCTGGCCCTGGGTGAGGACCCGAGTACCTCCGACAAGGAGACCGAGGAGATCCGCATGGTCGCCGGGATCCTGCGCGACGGTTCACGGCACTGCGCGATGCGCATGCGCAGCCACGACAGCGACTCGGAGGTGCTCAACGGCGCGGACCTGGTCCCCGCGCTGACCTCGGCGCTGGCTCTGACCCTGGACATCGAGGAGGAGCCGGGGCAGGACTGACGGGGCGCCCGAGCAAGGAGGGGCTCCGCGCCGCAGGCGTCCGTTGAGGGTGGCGGAGGGCGACGGGCGGGCGGAGCGGAGCCCGAAGAGAACACCGCCCCGAAGACAACACTCCCTACCCCCTACTCGCAGCCGGGCAGCTCGCCCTCACCGGCACGGATGGTCCCGAGCGCGTCCACCGCGTCGGTGAGGGTCTCGATCCGCACCACGTCCAGTTCCCCGTAGGCGGCCGACTGGGACACCTGGGAGCAGCTGTCGGCGGCCACGAAGAAGTACTCGGCCCCGTCGCGCTGGGCGCTGACCATCTTCTGCTGGATGCCGCTGATCCCACCGACCTGGCCGTCGGCGGTGATGGTGCCGGATCCGGCGACGTGCGCCCCGCCGGTGAGGCCCTCCTCGCTGAGCCGGTCCATGATCCCGAGCGCGAACATCATGCCCGCGCTGGGTCCGCCGACGTCGCCGATGGTGATCTCCACGTCCACGGGGAAGTCCATCTCGTCGGCGATGAGCACGCCGATCGCCGCGCCGCCCGACTCTCCGTCCTCGGTGGTGACCTCCACGTCGACGGCCTCACCGCCACGGTCCAGGGTGAGCTCGACCGGCTCGCCGGGCTCGCGGTCGCCGACCATGTCCACGACCGCGGTACTGCCCACCGAGGTCCCGGCGTCGCCGCCCTCGGTGGGCAAGGGCTCGCCGTCCACCGCCAGGATGAGGTCGCCCTCCTCCACCACGCCGTGCGCGGGCATGCCCTCGACGGTGCTGTTGACCACGGGGACGGCCTCGTACCCCATACCGAGTTCGTTGAGCGCGGCCGCGGTGGCGTTGGTCTGCGAGTCGTTCATCTGCACGGTCTGCCGCTCGCTGACCTCCTCGGGCGTGCGTCCCGCGGGGAAGAGCAGCTCCTCGGGCAGGACCGCCTGGGTGGGTGAGAGCCACGCGGTGACGACGGTGAGGAAGTCGAGCCGGTGCTGGGGCCCGCCCGCGTACTGAACGGTCACCATGGACAGGGAGCCGTCGTGCTCGTAGTCCTGCGCGCCCTCGATCTGGATGACCGGCTCTTCCTGGGCCTCCCCGATCGTGTTCGCCGTGAGGCCGGGTGCGGCCACCAGGTAGGGGACGGGGAGGAAGAGGCTGCCGATCCCGAGCCCGACGAGAAGGACGAGAGCGACAACGAGGGTCATGACACGACGAAGCATGCGCACAGCCTATTGCGGCCGGAGACCCGGGGGCGTCCGTCCACAGCCCTGCTTCACGCGGCCCGCGCCGCGCCGCCCGTTCAGGGTGAGCCCACCCACTCGCTCTCGCCGTCCCCGAAGTCCTGCTGCTTCCAGATGGGCACCTGGGCCTTGAGGTCGTCGATGAGGCGGCGGCAGGCCTCGAAGGCCTCCTGCCGGTGCTCGGCGGCCGCGGCCACGACCACGGCGGTGTCGCCGATCTCCAGCCGGCCGACCCGGTGCGCCGCGGCCATCCTCACAACCGGGCGGTCCGGAACGGAGGTGTCACCGAGCACCTTCTCCATGACGGCGCGCAGACGCTCCTCCACCGACGGATGCGCGGTGTAGGCGAGCCGGGCGACGTCGCGGCCGTGGTCGCGGTCGCGAACGGTGCCGACGAACACGGCCGTGCCGCCCGCGCGCGGGTCGGAGACCGCGGCGAGGACCTCGTCCACCGAGAGGGGGGTGTCGCGTACGGACGCGAGAGTGATCTCTTCCACGCTATGACCGTACCAATCGGATGTCGTCCCATGTCGGAACGGGAACGTGCGGAACGCGCTCGCGGCGGCGCTCCGGGGTCAGACGCCCTTGCGCTTGCGCAGGTGGCGGATGGCGGCGGCGGTACCGATGGCCGCGGCGGCGGCACCGGCGGCACCGGCCGCGGTGATGGTGGCCTCCTTGCGGCCCAGGCTGCGGCCCACCAGAGCGGGCTTGCCGCTCCTGGACTCCAGGAGAGCCGCCAGGGCGGACTCGTTGTCGTATCCGGGCTTCCATCCGGCGTCGCGCAGCGTCGAGCAGTCCACCACACACGGGTAGACGAGGAACTGCAGCTCCCCCTCCGCGGCCGGGGTGATCCGAGCCTGGTGGAGGCGGCGGACGGCGCCGAAGGCCAGGTTGGCGGGCACCTCGAAGTGCTTCATCCCGGCGGTGCGCTCCACCTCGCCCTGTGAGAGGGAACCCTCGCTGGCCACGGCGACCACACCGTCGGGGCCGTCCACCCCGTGCATGGCGCAGAAGGCCAGGGCGCTGGCCAGGTCGTCCTCGTGGCAGAACTGCCAGTGCTGTTCGTGCCTCTTGACGGTGAGCAGGCGGGGCGCGGAGAAGTGGCGGCTGAGCAGGGTGTCGCGCTCGGGTCCCACGAGCGCCGCCGGGCGCACGACGGTCACGGCGAGGCTGGGGTGTGCCCGGCGGGAGCGCTCCGCGAGGGCCTCGATCTCGGCGAAGTCGCCCATGAGCCCCTCGCTGTTGTCGGACACGCGTGGGGCGTTCTCAGCGAGCGGCACGGGGTTGTCCGGGGCCGCGCCGTAGACCATGGTGCTGGTCACGAGGATGACACGCGGGACCCCTGAGGCGGCCGCGGCGGTGAGGACCGTCTGGACCGCGCGGATGTTGTGCGCACGGCGCCGCGCGGGACGGGTCTCAAGGGAGCGGTCGTCGGCGGTGTGCACGAGCACGTCGACCCCGTCGAGCCGGGAGACCAGTCCGGGGTCGCACACGTCGGCGATACGCCATGTGACCCCGCGCAGGTCGGCGAGCTCGTCGTCGATGGCGACAACCTCCCGGGGGAGCGCGGAACCTTCCGGCGTGGCCAGGCGTTGCACGAGGAGTCGGCCCACACCGGACGCGGCACCGGTCACAGCGATCACGCTGTCCGTGCCGCCCGGGGGGCTGTGCTCTGGGCGAACCTGGTTGCTTTCGGTACTCACTCCGGGCGACTCCCAGCTAACGTGACAGTGGAGACTAAACCTAATCCTGCCTGAGGTCTGATTGTGAGCGACCTGCCTTTCGGTTTCAGCATGCCGAACGATCCCGATGACGAGTCCGGACGCCACTCTGGCGACTCCGGCTCGGGTGCCGGCAGCGGCGGCCCGGGCGGAGGAGGCTCCGGAATGCCGGACGGCTTCCCGTTCGGCGACCCGCAGCAGATGGCCAACATGCTGCGCCAGTTTGCCGACATGATGTCGACCCAGCCCAGTCCTGGCACCGGCGGCGGGGACACCTCGTCGTCCTCCGGGGTGAACTGGGAGATGGCCAAGGACGTCGCGCGCCAGACGGTCGCCCAGGAAGGCGATCCGAGCGTGCCGGCCTCCGACTACGCCAAGGTCGAGGAGGCACTGCGCCTCGCCGACCTGTGGCTCGACCAGGCTACCGACCTGCCGTCGGGTGTCCACACCGCCCAGGCCTGGAGCCGGTCGGAGTGGATCGAGCGGACGATGGACTCGTGGGTCCAGCTGTGCGACCCGCTGACCAACAAGACCGTCCAGTCGATGGGGCAGAACCTGCCCGAGGAGATGCAGTCCGTGGCGGGCCCGCTGCTGGGCATGATCCAGCAGATGGGCAGCATGATGGTGGGCCGCCAGGCGGGACAGGCCGTCGGCGAGCTGTCCCGCGAGGTGGTCGGCACCGCCGACATCGGGATGCCGCTGGCCGGTGAGGGCAACGCCGCCCTGCTGCCCTCCGGCGTGGAGCGGTTCACCGAGGGCCTGGAGGTTCCCGAGGACGAGGTGCGGTTGTACCTGGCCGCGCGCGAGGCCGCCGTACACCGGCTGTACTCGCACGTGCCGTGGCTGCGCTCCCACGTGTCCCGCCTGGTCAACGAGTACGCGGACGGGATGTCGTTCGACGTCAGCGGGTTGGAGGACCGGCTCGGTGAGATCGACCTCACCAACCCCGAGGCGCTCCAGGAGGTCCTGGGCGGCGCCGGCGGCGAGGGACTGCTCCAGCCTGAGGACACCCCGCAGCAGAAGGCGGCGCTGAAGCGGCTGGAGACCGCCCTGGCGCTGATCGAGGGCTGGGTGGCCACCGTGGTCTCGTCCGCGGTGTCCGACCGGCTGCCGCAGGCGGGCGCCCTGGCCGAGGCGACCCGGCGGCGCCGGGCGACCGGCGGGCCCGCCGAGCACACGTTCGCCGCGCTGGTCGGCCTGGAACTGCGCCCGCGCCGCCTGCGTGAGGCCACCGCACTGTGGTCCGCCCTGGAGGAGGCCCGCGGCGTGGAGGGTCGCGACTCGGTATGGCAGCACCCGGACCTGATGCCCGGCAGCGACGACCTGGACGACCCGGACGCGTTCGTGCACGGGTCCGGGGAGTTCGGCGACGCCGACTTCGACATCTCCTCGCTGACCGGGGAGGCGCCCGGGCAGAGGAAGGACGAGGGGTCCGGGGACGACGACGGCGACGGGTCCGGGGACGGCCGCGGGGAGGACGCGTAGGTGTCACTGCACGCGGACGCCCGGGCGGTGTTGGGCGCGTGGACCGCGCCCGACGCCCGGCAGGAGGAGCTACGCCTCTCCTATCTCGAGCACTTGGAGACGCACGAGGACGGGATGTGGCGCGGGTGCCTGCCCGGTCACGTGACGGCGAGCACGGCGGTCATGTCCGCCGACGGCTCGCGGGTGGTGCTCACCCTGCACCGGATCCACCGGATCTGGTTGCAGACCGGCGGTCACTGCGAGCCCGAGGACTCCGCCTTGGGCGAGGCCGCCCTGCGCGAGGCCACCGAGGAGTCGGGGATCCGGGGGATCACCCTGCTCCCCCAGCCGGTCCGGCTGGACCGGCACCCCGTGCCCTGCGGCGGCGGGAGTCTCCATCTGGACGTGCAGTACGCCGCGGTCGCCCCGGAGGACGCCGTGCTGGTGCGCGACCCCGACGAGTCGACCGACCTGGGCTGGTTCCCGATCGACGACCTTCCGGAGCCGTCCGACGACGCGTGCCGCGCTCTGGTCCGCGCCGCCGCCGAGGCGGTGGCCGCGCACCGCGGAACGGGACGCCGGCTCACTCCCTGAAGGCGACCTCAGCGGTGTCGAGCTCCTCGTCCTCCTCGGCGGCGGAGGGGTCGCAGGCATCGAGGCGCGAGGCGGCGCTGAAGCCCTCCAGGTACCCGCGGGCACGCTCGGCCTTGGGGTAGCGGCGTACCAGGTCCCAGAACTCCCGGCCGTGGTGCGGGATGAACAGGTGTGCGAGTTCGTGGATGAGGACGTAGTCGACCACCCATGAGGGCATCCCCGCGACACGGCGGGAGATACGGATCGTGCGGGTGTCGGGGCTGCACGAGCCCCAGCGGGAGTTCTGGTTGTCCACCCAGCGCACGCTGTCGGGGAGTTCGGTACCGCCCAGGTAGCGCCGGGCCAGTTCCAACGCACGCTCGTGGAGTTCCCGGTCCCCGGGGTGGCGGCGCCCCTCGCGGGCCTCCAGCCGTTGCAGCATGCGGCCCACCCAGCGCTTTTCCTCGGCGCGGGAGAACGTGGCGGGCACGAGGACGACCGTGGTGTCCCCGTCCCTGTAGGCCGACACCGTACGTCGGCGACGAGGACTGCGTCGTACCTCGACTTTGGTGTTCGAGGGCACGAACTTTACGGTAGCCGAGCGAGGCGCTCCCGCACAGGTGTACCTTGTTCGGTTATGTCACTGGTTCTACCGGACCTCTGAATCTCGGAACGTAGCCGAAAAATCCGACCCCGTAGCACATTCCGCTCTGACCAGCGCCGTTTTTCGGCTGTGGAACAGGCCACCACCGGGGTTTTCGTAGCCCTTGGTTTGTCGTTTTGATATACGAAAGAGGCCAGACGGTTACCCAACAAAAGGGTCCCGTCCGGCCTCGGTCCGGGTCAGGTCAGGACGCCGGGCGCCCCGTCGCCGCTACCGGGCGAAGCGTCAACACAGACGTGACCACGCGATTTCCATGAGCCCCCGTCCCATCCGGCGTTCCTCGCGCTGGCGGGCGCGCAGCTGCCGGGCGGTGAGCTTCCTGTCCTGCACGTGCCGCGTCTCGACGTCCGCCATCTCGACCACACGCATGATCTCCAGCATCGTCATCCGTCTTCAGTCCTTCGGGGTTGTGTGCTTCGGAGGTCTTCTGTCCGGGCTCTGTCAGGCCGCGACCGGAGCGGGGTTCTTCCGGGGGCGGCCCCTGGGGCGCTTACGCGCCACGACCTGCCCGGAGACGAGCAGCTGCCCGCCCCAGACACCCCACGGTTCCCTGCGCTCCAGCGCGTCAGCCAGGCACTGCTCACGGGCGGGGCACGAGCCGCAGACGGCCTTGGCCGCCTCGACATCGGCGGGCGCCTCGGCGAAGAACAGGTCGGGCTCCATGCGGCAGGGAACTTCGGTGTCGGACAGCCAGGGCGTTTCCAGGACCGACGCAAGCATCGGTGCCCTCCAAGATCTTTGATCGTTTCGTACAACGCGGTCGGTGATCGTCCACCGGAACCGGTCCGGTGAGGGACCTGGACTTGCGATGCCGCCGTCTTCCCCCATCCCTGGGGGACGAGGAAACGAACGGAGATACAAAGAAAGCCGCGGCCCCTGTGTCGGGGTCCGCGGCCACGGTCGAAACTCTCGGCCTGTCCTGCTCTAGGCCGGAATCCTCCGTGGACACTCCCCCGATGCGCCGTAACGGCGCCGGGTAGCTTCTGCGTGTTCCGCCATGGACTTGTCGCGGTCAAGGACAAGCTCGAGCTCGGCGGGCACACCACTGCCGTTGCCGGGCTGCTCGACCCGGGACCCCAACAGCGGGAGACGGAAGCCGAGGCCTCCGAACCCACCGGTGGTTCCGCCGGTGCCCACGCCGGTACCAGTGGTGGCGCACTCGCCGGACGCGGCGGAGCCACGCACATGACCGTCCAGGGCGATGCCCGAAACAGCCGTCAGGGACAGCTGGCGCGACGGCATGGCAGAGACGGCATTGAAGCCGGTGGTTGCGATAGTGCTCGTCATTGGATCAGGCACCTCCTTCACGGTCGGGCGGCGGGAATCTCTCACCCGCGCCGGGAGCGGTCATTGCGACGGTGTACAGACTATGACTGCCCCAGAAAGTGAGCAACCTATTTTTGACCTGCGAAAACGTCCGCATCCGGCCACGGGTTCACGGGAATGGAGCGGCCCCTGGGAGCGTTGCCACACGGCAACCACGCCTCCATCTCCCCGTGGGTCCGGCCCACGAAGCGCACGAGGTCCCAGCCACCCGCGGTGGCCGGGGCCTCGTGCGCGCCGGGGGATCGTGTTCCCCGCGGGATCGCGTCAGCCGAAGCCGTCCGGATCGGTCAGGGCGTCGGACCACCCCTCGGCGTCCACCACACGGATCAGCCCCTCCTGCACCACCGAGCACACGAGCTCACCGTCGCGTGTGTACACCAGGCCGCGCGCCAGTCCGCGCGCACCCTGCGCGCTCGGGGCCTCCTGCGCGTACAACAGCCACTCGTCGGCGCGGAAGGGCCGGTGGAACCACATCGCGTGGTCGAGGCTTGCCATGGAGATGCCCGCGAAGGACCGGCCGTGCCGCAGCAGCACGGTGTCCAGCAGGGTCATGTCCGACGCGTAGGTCATCAGGCACACATGGGACAGCCGGTCGTCGGGCAGCTTGCCGTCCACCTTCAGCCACACCGGGTTGTTCGCGGTGCGCAGCCGCGGATCGCGCTCGGCCTCATAGGACATGGGGCCCACCGGGCGCAGCTCGATGGGATGCCAGCGCACGAACCCGGGCACCTTTCCGAACGAGTCCTGGAGGCGTTCGCGCGTGCTCGGCAGGTCCTCCGGCGGCGGGACGTCGGGCATCGGGATCTGGTGGTCCAGCCCCGGCTCCTCCTTGTGGAAGGAGGCTGACAGGGTGAAGATCGGCTTACCGTGCTGGATGGCCACCACCCGGCGGGTGGTGAACGAACGCCCGTCGCGGACCCGGTCCACCTCGTAGACGATCGGCGCCGAGGGATCGCCGGGGCGGATGAAGTAGGCGTGCAGGGAGTGCACGTAGCGCTCGGCGGGGACGGTGCGCCCCGCCGCGACCAGCGCCTGCCCGGCGACCTGGCCTCCGAAGACACGCTGCGGGCCCTCAGTGGGGCTGCTGCCCCGAAAGATGTTGTCCTCGATCTGCTCCAGGTCCAGGACGGTCAGCAGGTCGGCGAGGGACTGTCCCCGCAGCTGTGCGTCGGCGCGTTCACTCATCCGCTGTTTCCTCCCCGTTCTCTTCCGCCGGATCGTCCATGAGGTCCGCCGGGTCGGCGCCGGCCACCAGCGCGAGTACCGCATCACCGTAGCGATCGAGCTTCATGGAGCCGACACCGGACACGGCCGAGAGCTGGGTGAGGCTCGTGGGCTCCTGCTCGGCGATGGCCTGGAGGGTGGCGTCGGTGAAGATCACGTAGGCGGGCACCTTCTGTGCCTGCGCGCTCGTACGGCGCCAGTCGCGAAGCCGCTCCAGCAGTGCCTCATCGTAGTTGGACGGGCAGTCCAGGCAGCGGCCCAGCTTGCGCTCGGCCGCGTCGGTGAGGGTGGTCCCGCACACCCGGCAGCGGGTCACTCCGCCCTTGCGCCGCTCGGCACGCCGTGTGGAGGTGGACGGGGAGGCGGGCCGCAGCCCGTCCAGGAACCGTGAGGGCCTACGGGTCTTCCTGCCCCCGGGCGACCGGGCCAGCGACCACGACATCATCAGGCGCTCACGGGCCCGGGTGACGCCCACGTAGAACAGGCGGCGCTCCTCCTCCACCTGCTCGTCGGTCTCGGCGTAGATGATCGGCATCATGCCCTCGGTGAGGCCGACCAGGAAGACGGCGTCCCACTCCAGGCCCTTGGCGGAGTGCAGGGAGGCGATGGTGACTCCCTCGAAGCCGGGCGCGTGCTCAGTGGCCATGCGCACGTCCAGTTCGTCCACGAGGTCGGCCATGGTCACCGGACGGCCGTCGGGCCGCGGTTTGGCGGCCATGTCCTCGGCCAGCTGGGCGAGCGCGGACAGCGACTCCCAGCGCTCGCGGGCCTGGCGGCCCTCGGGCGCGCTCTCGGTCAGGCCGAGCTGGCCGAGCAGCTGGCGGACCGTGCGCACCAGGGGTTCGGGTTCCTCGCCCGCCGCTCCGTGCCGGGCGCCGCGCAGGGTGTGCACGGCCTGTTTGATCTCGGGGCGCTCGAAGAAGCGGGCGCTGCCGCGCATGGTGAACGGCACGCCCTCGTCGGCCAGGGCCTGTTCGTGGGCGGCCGACTGGGCGTTGGTGCGCACCAGCACCGCGATCTGGCTGGCCGGGGTGCCGCCCTCCATCAGGACGCTGATCTTGCGGGCGACCCCGGTGGCCTCGGCGGGTTCGTCCTCGTACTCCTGGTACATGGCGTCGGGACCGTCGGGGCGCTGCGCCTGGAGGGTCAGGTGCTGGGCGGAGGCGGTGCCGCGCGCCTGGGCGATGACGTGGTTGGCCACCCGCACCACCTGGGGGGTGGAGCGGTAGTCGCGTACCAGCTCGACCACGGTGGAATGCGGATAGCGGGCGGAGAACCCGGTCAGGTAGCTGGGGGTGGCGCCCGCGAAGGAGTAGATGGTCTGGCTGGGGTCCCCCACCACGCACAGGTCGTCGCGGTCACCCAGCCACGCGTCCAACAGGAGCCGCTGGAGCGGGTTGACGTCCTGGAACTCGTCGACGACGAAGTACCGGTACTGGTCGCGCACGCGCTGGGAGATGGCCGGGTACTCGTTGATCATGCCCGCGGTGAGCTCGAGCATCGACTCGAAGTCGAGCAGGTTGTGCTCGCGGCGCAGCTCCTCGTAGGCCTCGAAGACGCGGGCCACCTCGCCCACGGGCATCGGGGCCTGGCGGCCCGCCTTGACCACGGCCTTGTCGTAGTCGGTGGGGCGCACCTGGGTGACCTTGGCCCACTCGATCTCGCTGGCCAGGTCACGCAGGCCGGCGCGGTCGGGTTGCAGGCCCACCGAGTGGGCGGCGCGGGAGACGGCCTGGATCTTGCTCTCGATGAGAGTGGGTTTCTCACCGCCGACGACCTGCGGCCAGAAGAAGGCCAGCTGCCGTAGGGCGGCCGCGTGGAAGGTGCGTGCCTGCACACGGGGAGCGCCCAGGCCGCGCAGGCGTCCGCGCATCTCACCGGCGGCGCGGGCTGTGAAGGTGACCGCGAGGACCTGCTGCTCGGAGACCACCCCGCTGGCGACCGCGTACGCGATGCGGTGGGTGATGGCACGGGTCTTCCCTGTTCCGGCACCGGCCAGGATGCACACGGGGCCGCGCAGGGCGCGCGCCGCCTGGGTCTGCTCCGGGTCCAGTCCCTCCAGGACGCGGTCGGGGTCCATGGTGCTCCTGCATCGGGTCGGGGCGTGTGGGTCTGGCGGACCAGTCTCTCAAGTATCGGCCGTGCCGGGGAGCGGATCGGCCTCCGCCCCCGACGAACCGCAGGTCACGTGACACACCAGAGTTTCCGGAACCAGTTGGGCTTGTGAGGCGTCACACGTTGTGTCGCACGGCCGCGGGAAGCGGTTCGGTCCTCTCGGTGTTGGGATGACCGGACGCAACCACCGACCGTAGACGGAAAAGGACGTGAGCGAGATGACGAGCACTGCGACTGGACAGTTCACGATGTACACCACCCCGTGGTGCGGGTACTGCAAGCGGCTCAAGAGCCAGCTCTCCCGTGAGGGGATCACCGGTCGTGAGGTGAACATCGAGGAGCACCCCGAGGCCGCGGAACTCGTGACGGAGGTCAACGGAGGGAACCAGACGGTCCCGACGCTGGTCTTCGATGACGGGTCGGCGATGACCAACCCGTCTCTCGCTCAGGTGAGGCAGAAACTGGCCGAGCTGTCGTAGGACGGACGCGGACCACTGGTCGTGCCCTTACCCGGGCGCGACCACCGTTCGCGTCGTGGGGCCCGCCTCCGGCGGCGCACCTCCGACGGCGCTCGGGTCGTGAAGGGCTCGGATGATGACGACGGGGAGTGTTGAGTTGGGGGAGGACATGAGGTCCCATGACATAGCGGTCGCCGACACTGTGGACGTCGGCGTGGTCCGCCGCACCCCGACGGGGTGGCGGGTGGACGGCGGCGAGGAGCTGCCCGACCTGGTGAGTGCGATGGTCCTGGCGGACCTGTTGTCCGGGGAGTCGGCGATCCGGCTTCCGCGCGCGCAGGCGCCCGGCCGCGCTCCGGAAGGGGCCTCCGAGGTGGACCGGCTGCGGCACACCATCGCTCAGCTGGAGCACGCCCTGCACTCGCGCGTGGTGGTGGAGCAGGCCATCGGGGTCCTGGCGGAGCGGCACACGATGGAGCCCCGCGAGGCCTTCGAGCGGCTGCGCTCCTCGGCGCGCTCGCGCGGCAGGAAGGTGGCCGAACTGGCGCGGGAGGTGGTGGAGAGCAGCACGAGTCCCCTCACCGCCCTGCCCGAGGAGCTGAACTCCTCGTCCGAGACGCCTTAGGGGGATCCACCACGGCACCAGCGGTTCCCCGTCGCCCCCCGGGAGGTCGGCGAGCGCTCACCGGGCAGGCGCTGGGCAGCGGCCCGGCCGGACCGGTCACCAGCTGCCGGGGAGCTCGGCGCCGTACCAGTGCTCGATGAGGGTGCGGGCGATCGACACCCGGCCGGGCAGCGCGACCTCCTCGGAGTACACGGCCTCGGCCAGCTCGGAGCGGGTGAACCAGCGGGCGACGGCGATCTCGTCGTCGGTGCGCTCGGTCTCGCCCACGGCTCGCGCCGTGTAGCCCACCATCAGGCTGCGTGGAAACGGCCAGGGCTGGGACGCCAGGTAGCGCGGCCGCTCGACCACGATCCCCACCTCCTCCGCGACCTCGCGGACCACGGCCTGCTCCAGTGACTCCCCCGCGTCGACGAACCCGGCCAGCACGGAGAAGCGGTGGGCCTTCCACCTGGGGTTGTTGCCGAGCAGTATCTCCTCGCGCCCGTCGCGTTCGCGGTGCACCAGCATGATCACCGCCGGATCCATCCGGGGGTACTGCTCGCTGCCCTCCTTCTCGCACACGCGCACGTGCCCGGCGGCCGCCTGGACGGTGGGTGAGCCGCAGCGGGGGCAGAAGCCGTGGGTGGCGTTCCAGTTGGCCAGGGCGACGGCCCGGGTCAGCAGACCGGTGTCGCGGTCGTCGAGCAGGGCGCCGACCTCGCGCAGGGACGCGGGCTCGGCGTGCGGCGCGGCGGGCAGCTCCCGGGTCGAGCGCACCGCGAAGTAGGCGTGCTCGCCGTCGGTACCGAGCAGGTAGCGATCGCCCTCGGGCGCCTCCTGGGGCGAGGTGAACACGAGCTCGGGAGCGGGACCGGTGGTGACCAGGGCCCTGGACTGCTTGGCCATGAGCGCCCGCCAGCCGTGGCTGCCGGGATCGCCGCCCTCCAGAACCAGGACCCGCGATCCGGGGTCCGCCCACACCTCGGCCAGCCATGAGTCGTCCAGGCGCCGGTGCGCGACGGGATCGACGGAGAAGCGGGACAGGGAGGGAGTCGCGTCAGCGTCCATGGGTCCTTCCGGGGTTGGCGAGCCGCCGGGCGCGGTCCGTGTCTACAGGAGTAACACCGGTGGCGACCGCGCGCATCCGGTCCTCGGGAGCGGCGTACGCCCCTCGCCGTCCTCCGCCGCTCCCGACGGGCGTGTTCAGCGGGTGGGCTCCGTCAGGCCGACGGTCCCGAGCTCCTCCCACAGGTAGGCGGCGCTCTCGGCGCCCTTGAGCAACAGGGGGATCTCCACCTTCTCGTTGGGGGCGTGGATGCGGTCCTCGTCCAGGCCGACGGCGACGAACACCAGCGGGGCCCCGAGGATGTCGGCGATGTCGGCCTCGGGGCCGCTGCCGCCCTCGCGGGTGAACAGGACCTGCGTGCCAAAGGCGCGCTCCATGGCCGAACGGGCGGCCTTCAGGGCGGTGGAGGACAGGTCGGAGGCGCAGGCGCGCACGCCGGGGCCGCTGAACTCCGCCTCGGAGCGCATCCCCTCGGGGGTGTTGGCCTCGACGTAGGCACGGACGCGTTCCTGCACGTGCAGCGGCTCCTGGCCGGGGACCAGGCGGAAGCTGACCTTGGCGTGCGCGGAGCGGGGGACGATGGTCTTGCCTCCCGAGCCGGTGTGGCCGCCCCACATGCCGTTGATCTCGGCGGTCGGGCGCAGCCAGATACGCTCCAGCGTGGTGTGCCCCTTCTCACCCCAGGCGGCGGTGGAGGCGGCGGTGGCCAGCCACTCGCGTTCGTCGAAGGGCAGCAGGGCGATGAGGTCGCGCTCGGCCTGGCTGGCCTCGACCACCCCGTCGTAGAACCCGGGGACGGCGATGTGGTTGTCCTCGTCGTGCAGGCCCGACAGCAGATCGCTCATGGCCTTGAGCGGGTTGGGGACCGCACCGCCGAAGGAGCCGCTGTGCAGGTCGCGCTCGGGGCCGTACAGGCTGATCTCGACGTCGGTGACACCGCGCATGCCCACGCACATGGACGGGGTGTCGGCGGCCCACATGGTGGTGTCGGAGATGACGGCGACGTCACAGGCCAGACGTTCGCGGTTGGCCCGCATCAGCTCGGCGAAGTGCACCGACCCCGACTCCTCCTCACCCTCCACGAACAGCTTGATCGTGACGGGCGGGGCCTCGGCCCCGGACGCGGCCAGGGCGGCGCTCACTCCGAGGGCGTGGAAGAGCACCTGTCCCTTGTCGTCGGAGGCACCGCGCGCGTGCAGGGAGGTGCCGCGCTCAGTGGGCATGAACGGGTCGGTCTCCCACTCCGCGACCGGGTCGACGGGCTGGACGTCGTGGTGACCGTAGACCAGCACGGTGGGGGCGGCGGAGTCGGCGGCGGGCCATTCGGCGAACACGGCGGGCAGCCCGGGGGTATCCCACACCTCGACGGTGGGGAACCCGGTGGCGGTGAGGTGGTCGGCGAGCCACCGCGCGGATCGGCGCACGTCGCTGTGGTGCGCGGGGTCAGCGGAGATCGAGGGGATTTCCAGCCACTCCTTGAGGGAGGAGAGGAACTCGTCCCTGTGTGCCTCGATGTAGGCGCGTGCGTCCATATGGCCCGTCCTTCCTTGACGTCCTTGTCGGAATCGAGCCTAGAACCTGGACGAACCGTCCGAGACACCGCGTCCGACCTCACCGGATGGATGTCGGTGGGAACCTTTTCGGCCGCGGAGGACTCGAAGGGCACGGGGCGGGGCGCGCCCGCCCAACGACGAGAGGAATCCCCGTGGACACCGTTCCCGCCGCCCCGATCACCGAGAGGTTCGGGCGGCTCTTCGACGTGCTCGACTCCGACAGCGACACCTTCGTGACCTGGTCGGACTACCAGCGGCTCGTGGATCGCTACGTCGCCGGGTACGGGCTGGACCCGCAGGAGCGCCGGGCGCAGGCGGTCCAGGCGTCGTACCAGATGCTCTGGCAGGAACTGCTGCGCCACTCGGGTGTGGAGGAGGCGCGCCTGGAGCGGGAGGAGTTCGTCAGGGCCATGCACGCGGTGTCGGAGGACCGGAGCCGGTTCAACGCCGCGGAGAGCGTGGCCGAGGCGGTGTTCGACCTGCTCGACATCGCCGGCGACGACCGGATCAGCCTGGAGGAGTTCCTGCGTTACACGGACGCCCTCGGTGCGGAGACCGCCGACGCCGAGGAGCGGTTCGCGGGGGTGGACACCGACGACGACGGGTTCATCAGCCGCCAGGAGTTCGTACTCTCAGCACGGGAGTACCTGTTCGGGGACGACACGCGCTCCCCCGGAGGATTCGTCTTCGGCGTGGTCTGAGCCGGAGCACCGGTCAGCGGTTCCGCCGGCACGGCGGAACCGGTGACGGGGAGGGTGCTGGGAGTGGTCCCAGCGCCCTCCCCCGGACGGATCGACGCCCCGCTCTCCCGCCGGGTCCGGTGCCCCGCCCTCACCCGGGTTCGGGGACGGCCTCGATGAGCGCGGCCAGGCCCTCGGCGTCGAGCAGGTCGGCCGGGCGCACGGTCAGCCCGGCCCGCACGTAGTGGAAGGCGGCGCGCACCTCCTCCAGCGCCACCCCGGCGAGGTCCGCCCAGGCCAGGCGGTAGGCGGCCAACTGCACACCCACGGCTCGGCGCTCGGCGTCGCCGGAGGGCGGACTGCCGGTCTTCCAGTCCACCACGTCGTAGCGTCCGGTACCGGGATCGTGGAAGACCGCGTCCATGCGGCCCCGGATGAGCCGGTCGCCGATGACCGTCTCGAAGGGCACCTCCACCTCCGCCGGGACACGCGAGCCCCACTCGCTCTCCTCGAAGCGGCTCTGGAGCTCGGCGAGGTCCTCGTCCTCCCCCGCGGTCTCGTCGGCGGCGCCTGGGAGCTCGTCCAGCAGGGCGGCGCGTTGGCCGAACCGCTGCTCCAGCCAGGCGTGGAAGGCGGTACCGCGCCGTGTGTGCGGCGCGGGCGGGCGGGGCAGCGGCCGACGGATCTGCCGGGCCAGGGCGGAGGGGTCGCGTGCCAGCCACACCATGGACGACACCGACAGGTGTCCGGGCAGCTCGACCTGGATGGGGCCCTCCCCCCTGTCGGCCTCCTCGGTGCGGCGGTGCGCGAGCAGCAGTTCGGTGTCGCGTTCCCAGCCCCGCAGGCGACGGCGCAGCCCGGAGGGCGGCGCGGCCTCCTCCTCCGGGTCGGTCTCCCCCGCCAGCAGGCGGGCGCGGGCACGCTCGACGAGGTCGGCGCCGGCGAGGATCTCGGCACGGCGCCCGGAGGGCCCGTCCTCGGGGGCGGCCTCCTCCTCTGGCGGCCACACGGCCGTGTCGTCCTCTTCCTCCTCATAGGGGTTGTCCTCGGGATCGGGACGGGGCTCCCAGCGCACGACCTTCCCGGCACCGTCCTCACAGGCCTGCCGGACCTCCTCCAGGAAGGACGAGGGCCCGCGTTCGCTCGCGGCGTCGCGCCCCCACCAGTGGCCGGTGCACAGCAGGGCGAAGGAGGCACGGGTGACGGCGACGTAGGCCAGGCGCCGCTCCTCCAGCAGGTGGCGCTCCTGTTCGGCCGCCTTGAACTCGTCGATGCCCGACTTGTCGACCGTCAGGAGTTCGGGCAGGTTCTGGCGGTCGCCGCGCAGCCGGTAGGGCAGCAGGTGCTCACCCTTGATCCACATGTCGCCCTCGGACAGGCTCGTGGGGAACAGTGGGGCGTACTTGCCGCCGCTGACACCGGGCACGACCACCACGGGCCATTGCAGCCCCTTGGCGGCGTGCATGGTCATGAGCTTGACGGTGTCGCTGCCGCCGACGCGCTCCCCGGGGGCCAGACCGCTCTCCCGCTCGGCGGCGGCCCTGAGGTAGCTGAGGAAGCTGCCCAGCGTGGGGTCCTCGCTGTTGCCCGCGAAGCGGACCGCGTGGTCGACGAACGCGTCCAGGTCCGCGCGCGCGGACAGCGGGTCCCGGCCGATGCGGGCGCCCACCTCGATGTCCAGGCCGAGCATCCGCTCGGTCTCGGTGACCAGGTCCGGCAGCGGCTGACCGATGAGCTTGCGCAGGACGCGCAGCTCCTCAGCGAGCCGGCCGAGCCGTTCGCGGGCGGCCTCGGAGTAGTTCTCGGCCGGGCCGGGGTCGTCCAGGGCGTCCACCAGGCTGCCGCTCTCAGCGGTCAGGTCCAGGACGGTGCGGCGCAGGACGTCGTCCTCGGGTGCCGCGCCGGGGTCGGGTGAGGTGAGGTCGCGCCGGGTGTGGCGGGCCAGTTCGGCGGCCCGGGCGCCGAGCGCGGCGAGGTCCCGCGGTCCGATCCGCCAGCGCGGACCGGTGAGGATGCGGGCCAGCTCGTTGCCCGCGGAGGCGTCGTGGACCACGCGCAGGGTCGCGATGATGTCGCGCACCTCGGGCACCATCATGAGCCCGCCCAGGCCGACGACCTCCACGGGGACGTCGAGTTTCTCCAGGGCCTCGCGCAGTGCCGGGAACTGGGAGCGCTTGCGGCACAGCACGGCGACGTCGCCCGGACTGATCCCGCCGTCCTCCGCGCCGCCGGACTCACCGGGGGGCCAGGGCAGCCCGTCCGGCGCGGTCTCGGCGCCGCCGGGTCCGCCGGGGTCGGCGCGAAGGTATCCGAGAACCTGCTCGGCGATCCAGTCCGCCTCCTCCTGCTGTCCGGCGAACAGGCCGGTGCGGACGGTGCCGCGGCCGCGCCGGGACGGGCCGGGGTGCAGGACGGGCACCTCGGGGCTTTCGGCGCGCAGGGGTTCGGAGATGTGCTTGGCGACCTCCAGGACACGCTCACCGTTGCGGAAGCTGGTGGCCAGTCGACGCACGGGGGCGGCACGGCCCGGGGCGGCCGGGAAGTCGTTGGGGAAGTTGCTGAGGTTGGCCGCGACGGCTCCGCGCCAGCCGTAGATGGACTGGCAGGGGTCGCCGACGGCGGTGACCGCGTGGCCCTCGCCGAACAGGGCGCGCAGCAGCACGAGCTGGGCGTGGCTGGTGTCCTGGTACTCGTCCAGCAGGACCACACGGAACCGGCCCCGCTCGATGAGGCCGACCTCCGGGTGGTTCTGGGCGATGCGGGCGGCCAGGGACACCTGGTCGCCGAAGTCCATGGACTCGCGGACGTGCTTGGCGTGCTGGTAGCGCTCCACGAGCGGCAGGAGCTGCTCACGGCGCAGCTGGGCGTTGAGCAGGTTGCGGGTGGGCACCGCGGGCCTGCGCGGCAGGGCGTCGACGGATGCCCGCAGCCACCGGCCGATACCGCGCACCTGCTCGGTGGTGGTGAGGTGGTCGGCGATCTGCCCGGACAGGTCCAGGACCCGGCGGGTGACGGTGTCGGCTCCGACCGTGATCAGGTCCATGGGGCCGTCGTACTCGCCGACGATCCGGGAGGCCAGTTGCCAGGCCTGCCCCTCACTGAGCAGGCGGGAGGTGGGCTCGACGGCCTCGCGCAGGGCGTGGTCGGAGACGATGCGCCCGGCGTAGGCGTTGTATGTGGACACGGTGGGCTCGCCGTCGAGCAGCTCCTCGGGCAGCTGTTCCGTGGCGCGCAGCTGGTCCAGGCGCCCGCGCACGCGTTCGGCCAGCTCCGCGGTGGCCTTCCGGGTGAAGGTCAGGCCGAGGACCTGCTCGGGGCGCACATGGCCGTTGGCCACCAGCCACACCACCCGGGAGGCCATGGTCTCGCTCTTGCCCGACCCCGCGCCCGCGATGACCACGCCGGGTTCCAGGGGGGCGGAGACGACCTGGGACTGCTCGGCGGTGGGCTCCGGCTGACCGAGGAGGCGGGCGAGTTCCGACGGGGAGAAGCGGAGGGGGTGCGGGGGGCGGGGCTGGGAGTCCGGTCCGGGGCGGGGGTTCGGTTCGGGGTGGGAGCGGGGTTGGCGGGGTTGGGTTTCAGACATGTCTGCCCTCGTCCTGGATCGGGCAGCAGGCGCGGACGGCGCACGACCTACAGCCCTTGTTGCGTGTGGCGGTGAAGCGGGACCCGCCCATACCGGTGGCGACCTCGCGCACCAGGGTCCCGGCCCACCCGGGGTCGGGGTCGTCGCCCAGGGGCGGTTGGGGTTGTTCCCGTACCTTCTTGATCTTCTCGCCGACCTGCACGAGCGAGGCGCCGCCGGGCTCGGTGAGGTCGAGCTTGGCGAAGGCGCCCTTGAGGACCGCCATCTGGTAGACGCCGAGCTGGGGGTGGCGGGCCAGGTCGTCGGCCTTGTTCCTGCCGGTCTTGATGTCCACGACCACGGCGCGGCCCCGGTCGTCGCGTTCGAGGCGGTCCACGCGGCCGGTGATCTCGATGCCGCCCACGTCCACCCGGAACCCCTCCTCGGTGACGACCAGCTCGCGGTCGTTGGTCGCTTCCCAGTCGACGAGCTTGCGGACCATCGTGTCGGCGCGACCGCGCTGGGCCCTGGACTGCCAGGGGCCGCCGAAGTCCAGGTCGGCCCAGATCTCGTCCATGCGTCCGTTGATCTCCTCGGGAGTACTGCCCTGTGCGACCAGGACGGCGACGGCGTGCACGACGGTGCCCAGGGCCGAGGCGGAGTCTCCGGAGGAGGCACCGGCCGCGCGTTCGAGGAGCCAGCGCAGCTGGCAGTTGGTGAAGCTCTCCACCTGGGACGGCGAGACGCGGATGGTGTCCTCCGCCTCCGCCAGCGGGCGGTCGTCGGTGAAGGGGGTGAGCGCGTACCACTCCGAGGGGTCGGCGCCGCGCACACCCTCCTCCGCCAGGCGGGCCAGGTGGGTGGCGGCGGCCTCGCGCAGCGGTTCGGGTGCGCCTAGGTCGGTGACCACCGAGCGCAGGTCGGCGACGAGCGAGGGCAGGGACAGCCAGCGCAGGCCGGTGCTGACGGGCTCGGGGTCGCCGACGCCCATCTCGGCGAGGAAGCGCGAGGGACGCTCGTCGGTGTCCTCACCGCCCACGGCGGTCACCACCAGGGTGCGGCGGGCACGGGTCAGGGCCACGTAGAACAGGCGGCGCTCCTCGTCCAGGAGCTTGGAGGCCAGGGCGGCGCCGGAGGAGTCCGCGGAGTGCGCGTCGGTGTCGACGAGCTCCTCCACACCGAGCAGTGAGCCGCGCAGCCGCAGGTCGGGCCAGTCGCCCTCCTGGACCCCGGCGACCACGACCAGGCGCCACTCCAGCCCCTTGGAGCGGTGGGCGGTGAGGATGCGCACGGCCTCGCCCTCGGGCGCGCGCTCGGCGAGGCTGTCGCCGGGGATCTCCTGTGCGGCGAGGTCCTCCAGGAACCCGGCGGGGCTGCCCGGGGGCAGCCGGTCGCAGTAGCGGGCCGCGCTCTCGAACAGGGCGACCACGGCGTCCAGGTCGCGATCCGCCGACGCGCCCCGGCGGCCCCCGGCCAGACTGGCGCGCAGCAGCCGGTCCGCGAGGCCGCTGCCGCGCCACAGCTCCCACAGGACCTGTTCGGCGTCGGCCCCCTTGGCGGACAGGTCGCGGACGGTGCGCAGCGCCTCGGCGACGCGGGTGGCGGGCGCGGCGATCTCCGGCTCGACGAGGGTGAGCTCGGCCGGATCGCGCAGGGCGTCCACGAGCAGCTGGGAGCCGGGCCGGTAGGCACCGGCGCCCTCCCCCTCCCCGGGAGCGGCGCCCTGGGCCCGGTCCAGGTCCAGACGGCGCAGCGCCCGCACGAGCCTGCGCAGCCGCACCGTGTCGGCCTCGCCGAAAGGGCTGGTGAGCAGTTCGCGCGCGACCTCGTCGTCCAGTTCCTGCGGGGACAGGCCGTAACGGATCAGCGCGAGCATGGGGCGCACGAGGGGTTCGGCCGCCACGGGGAGGTCGTCGGCACCGACCGCGACGGGGACCGAGGCGGCGGCCAGGGCGCGGCGCAGCACCGGCAGCTGGCGGGCGGAGGAGCGCACCAGCACGGCCATGTCCGACCACGGGACACCGTCGACCAGGTGGGCGCGGCGCAGGGTGTCGGCGATGGCCGCGGCCTCCTGGGAGGCGCTGTCGGCCAGCAGTACGCGGACCTCGCCCTCGGGGAGGCCTTCGGCGGGGACCAGGTCGCGGTGCTCGTTGACGTGGCCGCGGGCGGAGGCGACCGCGGGCAGTCGCCGTGTCAGGCCGCGCGAGGCCGACAGCAGGACCGGACCGCTGCGGCGGCAGGTGCGCAGCGCGACCACGGGGGCCTCGGTGCGCCGCGCGGTCGGGAAGCGGCCCGGGAAGTCGAGGATGTTGTGGACCTCGGCGCCCCGGAAGGCGTAGATGGACTGGTCGGGGTCGCCGACCGCGACCAGGTCCCGGCCGTCCCCGGCCAGGGCGCGCAGGAGCTCCTCCTGGGCGGGGTCGGTGTCCTGGTACTCGTCGACGAACACGGCCTCGTGCGCGGCGCGCTCGCGCTCCTGGACCTCGGGGTCGGAAAGCAGGTTCGCGGCGACCCGCACCAGCTCGGCGTAGTTGAGCGTGGGCACGGGGGCGATGTCGAAACGCCCGGTGTAGCGGTCCAGGAATCCGGCGGCGGCGACCCAGTCGTCGCGGTCGCGCTCGCGGCCCAGCCGCTCCAGCTCGGCCGGTCCCATACCGCGCTCCTGGGCGCGCATGAGGAAGTCGCGCAGCTCCTCGGCGAACCCCCGGGTCTCCAGGGCGGGGCGCATGCGCTCGGGCCAGTCCGCGGCGCCGTCCAGGGATTCGCCGGTGAGGAGCTCGCGGACCTCCATCAGCTGCTCGGGCCCCGAGAGCAGGCGCGGCGGCAGGTCGCCCATGCGCTGGAACTCGCGGCGGATCAGGGCGTAGGCGTAGCTGTGGAAGGTCAGGGCCAGTGGCTCGCGGGTGGTGCGGCGCAGCCTGGCGGTGATGCGCTCGCGCAGTTCCTGTGCGGCCTTGCGGCTGAAGGTGAGCACGAGCACACGCGAGGGGTCCACGCCACGGTGGTCGATGCGGTCGACGACGGCCTCGACGACGGTGGTGGTCTTGCCGGTGCCGGGCCCGGCCAGCACCAGGAGGGGGCCGCCCCCGTGCTCGACCACGCGCCGCTGGTTGTCGTCCAGCACCGGCGGCGGCTGCACCTGGTGGGCGCGCCGCACGAGACGGTACGGAGATGTGTTCACCCCACCAGTTCACCAGAGGCTGGCGACCATCCCGCACGTCATCCTTGCCACAGGGACCTGCTCAGTCTCCGCTTCCCCCGCCCCACCGGGCCCGCCGCATGTCCACGCGGTCGCTCCCGCGGCGCAACGGGGTGCCCTCCGCCGCGTAGCGGGACAGCGCGCGGACCTCGTGCCCGGAGGCCGGGCGCCCGTCCGCGCGTACCACGCGCCACCAGGGCACTCCCCCGCCCCAGGAGGACATGACCGAGCCGACCTGGCGGGGCCCTCCCCTGCCGACGTACTCGGCGATGTCGCCGTAGGCCATCACCTGTCCGGGCGGGATCCGCTCGACGAGCGCCAGGACCTCCTCGGCGTAGTCGTCCGGCCCGCCCTCCTCGTTCGTGAACACCCCCGCAGCCTAGCGGCGGCCGCCGACAGGGTCCGGGCCCGGCGGAGCCTCGGAGAACGGGCGCCGGGTCAGGCGGAGGCGTCGTTGGCGTGCGTGCCCCAGACGAGTCCGGGATCGCGCCTGCGGGCCTGGGCCGCCTTCATCAGGCCGAACACCCCCAGCGCGACGAGGCCCACGCCGAGGATCCACGCCGTCCAGGCGGCGGCGGGCAGGTCCGCGAAGCCCAGCAGCCACGGCAGCACGAACGTCAAGGCACCGATCGCGAGGACCCCCACCTCACTCGACAGCGCGCCCGGACGGGTGATGGAGATGACGGCGGCCAGGATGGCCCCCAGGCCGAGGACGAACATCGCTCCCCCGCCGAAGCCGTACATCCCGTGCCAGAGCCAGCTCAGCCCAAGGGCCAGACCGACGAGGATCGCCGCCCAGTCCGCCCAACGTCCCTTCCGTCGCATGGAGCCACCTCCCAGCGTCAGAGCCGCCGCCCGCGGTCGGTCGGCGGCCTCTGAACGGTCCTTACCCAGTCGCGGGCCGAACCAGGCACGCGAGGAGGAGCGCGCAAAAGCGCGGGGCGGCGTCGGGAGAAGTCTCCCGACGCCGCCCCGCGCTCCTGTGCGGAACCCCGGAACGACCCGGTCCGGTCGAACGGCCCGGCCTAGTAGGAGGGCAGGCTCGGGTCGACCTGGTTGACCCAGGCCAGGACGCCGCCGCCCACGTGGACGGCGTCGGAGAACCCGGCCGTGTGCACCGCCGCCAGCGCCTCGGCCGAGCGCACGCCCGACTTGCAGTGCAGGACGATGCGCTTGTCCTGCGGCAGCTGCTCGAACGCCTTGCCGTTGAGGAACTCCCCCTTGGGGATGAGCGTGGCCCCCGGGATGTTGACGATCTCGTACTCGTTCTTCTCGCGAACGTCCACGAGGAAGATGTCCTCGGGCTTGTTGTCCAGCAGCGCCTTGAGCTCGGCCGCGGTGATCGTGGCGTCGGCGGCGGCCTCGGTGGCCTCCTCCGACACGGCTCCGCAGAACGCCTCGTAGTCGATGAGCTCGGTGACCGGCTCGGTGTCGGGGTCCTTGCGGACCTTGACCTCGCGCCAGGACATCTCCAGGGCGTCGAAGATGAGCAGGCGGCCCACCAGAGGCTCACCGATGCCGGTGATCAGCTTGACGGCCTCGTTGACCATGACCGAGCCGACCGAGGCGCACAGCACGCCCAGGACGCCGCCCTCCGCGCAGGAGGGCACCATTCCGGGCGGCGGGGGCTCGGGGTACAGGTCGCGGTACTGGGGCCCGTACTCGTTCCAGAAGACGCTGATCTGGCCGTCGAAGCGGTAGATGGAACCCCACACGTACGGCTTGTTCAGAATGACGCAGGCGTCGTTGACCAGGTAGCGGGTCGCGAAGTTGTCGGTCCCGTCCAGGATCAGGTCGTAGTCGGCGAGGATCTCCAACGCGTTGTCCGACTCCAGGCGTTCCTGGTGCAGGACCACGTGGGTGTTGGGGTTCACCTCCTTGATACTGTCCCGGGCAGACTCGGCCTTGGGACGGCCGACGTCGCTCTGTCCGTGGATGATCTGGCGCTGGAGGTTGGACTCGTCCACGACGTCGAAGTCGATGATGCCGAGCGTGCCCACACCCGCGGCGGCCAGGTAGAGCAGCGCCGGGGAGCCCAGGCCGCCCGCGCCGACGACCAGGACCTTGGCGTTCTTCAGGCGCTTCTGCCCACTCATGCCCACGTCGGGGATGATCAGGTGACGCGAGTATCGGCGCACCTCGTCCACGGTCAGCTCGTCAGCTGGTTCCACCAGCGGCGGCAGCGACACGGTGACTCCTCATGTCTGTTCGGTTGCTTCACACCGCCCCTACCGAGGGAACACCGGGCGAGGGGACGGAAGGTACGAAGCGTGCTTGCACTCATACCCAACCTAACGGGTGGGGTTTTCCATTCCCACCCCTGGGAGGTGTGGAGCACACACACGCTCACGCGTCCTGTCAGCAGCAACCAACACCGCCCACGGGTTCATTCCGCCGGGTTCCGCGTACCGGGCGGTGGGTAGTGGTTGTCTGTACGCTCGGCGACGACGTTGGGAGGCCCTGTGGCACAGGAGAACCGTTCCGCGAGGCAGCGCCCGGGCAACGGCGGGGGCCCCGCCCCGGAGGCGCCTGGGACCGACGAGGTGCCCGAGGCCGACGCGGCCGAACAGCGCACACCGGCCGGGGACGACGACACCGGGAACGGATGGGACGACCCGTCGGCGGAGAGCTTCGAACTGGCCTCCGAGGCGGACGTGGTGGAGCAGGCGCTCGAGGCCGGCGGCGATGACGACGAACGGCGGTGACCGCGCCCGGATCTGTTTCCTCGCTTTTGTCCGGCCTCCGATCACACCGCTGACCACCTGTTCGGCGGGTTCCCCGAGTGGGGCGCGCGGTCCCCGGACGGACCGCACCCTGCCCGCGGGGAACTTACGCCGGAGTAAGATGAGGGGAAAGCTGTGGAACGCGCCACTGGCCGCGTCCGGCAGCACTAGCCACGCAGATGTCCGGTGATGGCGTGCATCTGCCATGCCGAGTTCGGAGGGTGTGGGTGTGACAGCTCCTTCAGACGCCCGCGCCCGGGGCACTCGCCTGCCCCGGGTCAGGCGCCGCCGTCAACTCCTGGCCGCGGCGCAGGAGATCTTCGTCGCGCGCGGGTATCACGCGGCCGCGATGGACGAGATCGCCGATCGCGCCGGGGTCAGCAAGCCGGTGCTCTACCAGCACTTCCCAGGCAAGCTGGAGCTGTACCTGGCTCTGCTCGAGGAGCACTCCGAGGTACTGGTCGAGAAGCAGCGCGAGGCTCTGGAGAGCACCGCCGACAACCGCCAGCGCGTCATCGCGAGCTTCCGCGCCTACTTCGACTTCGTCGCCGGTGACGGCGAGGCCTTCCGCCTGGTGTTCGAGTCCGACCTGCGCAACCTGCCCGCCGTGCGGGAGAAGAGCGAGAAGACCTTCCAGCGCTGCGCCGAGCTGATCGGCGCGGTGATCCGGCAGGACACCAGCATCTCCGACGAGGAGGCGCACCTGCTGAGTATAGGGCTGGTCGGCATGGCCGAGACCAGCGCCCGGTACTGGCTCAACAACCACGGCTCCGTACCCAAGGACGCCGCGGAGCAGCTCGTGGCCCGCCTGGCCTGGCGCGGGATCAGCGGTTGGGACCTGCACCGCAGACCCGGGGAACAGGACTGAACCCTTCCACGAAAAAGGACCCCCGGGCGCCGAGCGCGCCCGGGGGTCCTTTTCGTCACGGAGCGAAGGGAAACACCCACCCATAATTTGGCAAGGAATTTCCCAAGAAAAGGTAATCGCATCAACGTATGTGGGACAAGCGATTCAATTGCCGCCCTCCGGGTATCGGCGGAATGAGAAGTAACGTGCTTCTCTTCGCCGTATCCGCCTGGTTCTTGTTCGGATCCCCGGCGGAGCAAGCGATTTGGGGGTGAAGACGTTATGGACATGGGTCAGGGACTGATGACGGCCTGGCAGGCGGTGGCAAGCTTCGTTCCGCTGCTGATCGGCTTCCTGGTGATCCTGGTCCTGGGTTGGCTTATCGCCTGGTTCGTGGGCAAGGCGGTCGCCAAGGGCCTGCACAGCGTCGGACTGGACCGTGCGCTGCACCGCGGGGGTGTGGGCGAGTACTTCGAGCGCAGCAACTGGAGCGCCAGCGAGCTGTGCGGAAAGATCATCTACTACGTCGGACTGTTGTTCGTGTTCACGCTCGCGTTCAACGTCTTCGGGCCGAACCCGGTCAGTACGCTGCTCAACGACGTCATCGCCTGGATCCCGCGCGGCATCGTCGCGTTGGTGATCGTCGTGGTGGCCGCGATGATCGCCAAGGCGGTCCGCGACGTCATCTCCGGTGCGCTGGGCGGGCTGTCCTATGGCCCGGTCCTGGCCAACGTGGCGGCCGTGTTCATCCTGGCCCTCGGTGTCATCGCCGCACTGAACCAGATGGGCGTCGCCGTGAGCGTGACCATGCCGGTCCTGATCGCGGTCCTCGCCACGGTCGGCGGCATCCTCATCGTCGGCGTCGGCGGCGGCATGATCGAGCCGATGCGGTCGCGCTGGGCCCGCTGGCTGGACGTGGCCGAGCGTGAGACCAGCCGGATCAGCGAGGAGAGCAGTTACCGCGCCGGACGGGAGGCGGCCATGGAACGCCCCGCCGCCGAGCGCGCGGAGCGACGCGAGGGGGCCACGTCCCAGTCCGCACGCCGCGGCGGGGGCGGCGAGCCGACCGTCCCCTAGCCGGACCGCGCGGCACGGCCGCGGACACAAGTGAGGGCGGGGCCGTCCGGATCCCGCCCTTCGTCGTGCGCGGCCGTGTGCACCGTACCCCGCCCCGGAGCATTCCGCCGGCGTCCCGGGGAAGTATTATCGCGGATGCTTTCCCGTATCGACGGGGCCGGCCCCGGCAGCGCTCCGAGAACGGCCTAGAGAAACTCGGAGTCGCGCAGTTCCAGGCGGGCGAGGTGCTCAACCCGCCGGAAGGCCAGTACCACGGAGGCGATGATCGGGAGGAAGGCCAGCCAGAAGGCGACACTCCCCGGCCCGGTGAAGACCATCGACGCCAGTGCGACGACGAAGATCAGTGCGAAAAGCGCGAAGTCGACGCGGTCCTGTTGAACCAGGACGCCGACCGGTGGGCGCGCCGCCCCATGCCGACCGCTCCTCATTCGCCTTCCTTTCTTGCGGCTCTGCGGGCCGCTCCGCCAGTTACAGCGCCTGCCGGTCCGATTTCCGGACCTCCATAACGCCGTCAGTCCCACGTTGCATTCCGCAGGGCCCTGGTTCGGCCACGAAGCGTCGGGCCGGCCTCGGCAGCTGTGGAGTCGCCGGTACGTTCTCAGCGTACGCCCGGCGCGGAGTTTCCACCGGAGAACCGGCAGGGCTGGTGGCCGCGAGGGGCTCGGGTTGTGGGCCACACCGGCCTACGGACGTCACCAACCTAGCGGACGAAACCGCGATCCCTGGCCAGTCGGCAGATGGCGAGGACGCGGAGGGTCTCCCAGTCGTACTCGACCGCTTCGGAGTCCCAGCCCTGTTCGAGGCAGCCGTCGAGGAAGCCGTGGAGATAGGTACCCAGGGTGCGGGCGTTGAGCTCGCTGCCGGAGGCGGCGATGCCCTCGCACACCTGTGCGGCGTGCTGGTCCAGTTCAGCGCACATCCAGGGCTCGACCGGACCGTCGAGGGGGCCGATCCGGTGAAAGTCACGGGTGAGTCCGGCCAGCGGATGGCGCACGGAGGTCCCACTGGGCATGGAAGTACCTACTCGCGTGGTCAGGAGACGGAAGCTTCATCGATTTTACGGGCATCGACCAATGGATCGTCACGGAAGTGTTGGATATTACCCGCGCTTGACCAAGGCACTCCAAGTCCGGGTCAAAGGTGCGTAAGTTCTGGAACCGGTCCCCGGCGGGCTCAGCCGGTCAGTCCCATCGCCTCGAGCCGGTCCGCGTGGCGATCGGTGAGTGAGGCGAACATCCTGCTGACCGCGGCGAGGTCGCTCAGACCAGTACCGTCGGCGGAGGTCCGGGAGCCCTTGGCCAGCAGCGTGGCGAGTTCGGGGCGTGCCACCGCCACCGACTGCGCCTGGCTGAGCGCCTCGCCGACCAGGCGACGGGCCCACAGGGACAGGCGCCCGGCCAACTTGGGGTCCTCCTCCACCGCGGCGCGCACCGTCTCCGAGACGAACTCGGCCCGGCCGCTCTCGGCCAGCACGCCCTCCACCAGGTTCCGCGTCTCCTCGTCGGCCAGCGCGGCGAGCTTGCGGTAGAAGTCCCCCGCGATGCCGTCGCCGACATAGGTCTTGACCAGGCTCTCCAGCCAGCTCTGCGGCGCGGTCCGGGCGTGCCAGGCGTCCATCGGGTCCACGAACGGCGCCATGGCCCCCTCGGGGTCGGTCCCCAGCTCCTCCAACCGGCCCCGCAGCGCCTGGTAGTGCGCCTGCTCGGTGGAGGCGAGCGCGGCCAGCTGCCCCTTCGAGCGCAGGGACGGCGCCAGCCCCGCGTCGTCGGCGAGGCGGAAGAAGGAGCCGAGCTCGGCGTAGGCGAGCAACCCGAGCAGATCGATCACGCCGGGGCTCGCGGAGGGGCCTTGGGTCATGACGGTCAGAGTATCGCCCGGCCGCCCGGACACCGAACCGGGGACTAAACGAACCGCTGACACGGTTGTACTCGCTGGGAGCGGGTACGGTCCACGCCGTCCACAGCCCGGTGAACTGCTATGTCCACCTGGCGCGTCACCAGCTAGACTCTGTGTGATGACCGGCGTGTGCGTCCGACGCGAACTCTCCTCACACACGCGGGGATCTCCCACGCGACGACGTTGCGGAGATGGCGCCCACACAGGTGCGGCCCCCACCACGGTGGCAGGGACCGCGCGAGAAAACGACGAACCACGGATGCTCCCCGTCCAATACGGGGACGGTCCCTATCCGCGGCGGGGAATCCCCGCGCCGCACGGATCCGGCAGGGCTGCGCCACCCGCAGCGCTTCGAGAGAGGCGATCGGTGAGCCGCGCCCGCGCGGCGGCGAGGGGCCGACCGCGACCGCATCCCGCCGCGGCCACGCCAACGTTGCGGCCCGCCAAGATGGAGGCTTGAGTCCTGAGCAGCACAGAAGAGACCACGAAACCAAAGACCACCTTCCGCGATCTGGGCGTGAGCACCGAGCTCGCCGACGCCCTGGAGGCGGAGGGGATCATCGAGCCCTTCCCCATCCAGGAGCTCGCCCTGCCGATCGCACTGAACGGCAGCGACATCATCGGCCAGGCCCGGACCGGTACCGGGAAGACCCTGGCCTTCGGCCTTCCCCTGCTCCAGTGGGCGCAGAAGGCACCTGGATCGAGCAAGCGGCCCCGCGCCCTGGTCGTGGTTCCCACCCGTGAGCTGGCCATCCAGGTCGCCGCGGACCTGACCACCGCCAGCAAGCGCAGCGGCGGCCGCATCCTGACCGTCTACGGCGGCCGTTCCTACGAGCCGCAGGTCAACGGCCTCAAGGAGGGCGTCGACGTAGTCGTCGGCACCCCGGGCCGCCTGCTGGATCTGGAGAACCAGAAGCACCTGCGCCTGGACGAGGCGTCCGCGGTGGTGCTGGACGAGGCCGACAAGATGCTCGACCTGGGCTTCCTGCCCGACATCGAGCGCATCCTCACCAAGATCCCGGACGAGCGCCAGACCATGCTCTTCTCGGCCACCATGCCGAGCGAGATCGTCACCCTGTCGCGCAAGTACCTGAGCCGTCCCACCCATGTCCGGGCCGGCGACGACGACGAGATCGACGGAACGGCCATCACGGGGCAGATCACGCAGCACGCGTTCCGCACCCACCAGATGGACAAGATCGAGATGCTCTCCCGCCTGCTCCAGGCGGAGGACCACGGCCAGAGCATGGTGTTCTGCCAGACCAAACGTGCCTGCGACCGGGTGGCGGGCGACCTGAAGACCCGCGGCTTCGCCGTCGCGGCCGTCCACGGCGACCTGGGACAGAGCCAGCGCGAGCGCGCCCTGCGCGCCTTCCGCAACGGCAAGATCAACATCCTGGTCGCCACCGACGTGGCAGCCCGCGGGCTCGACGTGGACGACGTCACGCACGTGGTCAACTACGAGACGCCCGAAGACGAGAAGACCTACACGCACCGCATCGGCCGCACCGGCCGGGCCGGGCGCAGCGGCACCGCCGTCACCTTCGTGGACTGGCAGGAGATGCCGCGCTGGAAGCTGATCAACGGCGCCCTCAGCCTGCCGTTCTTCGAGCCGGAGGAGACCTACTCCACCTCGCCGCACTTCTTCGAGGCGCTGCGGATCCCGGCTGGGACCAAGGGCAGGCTGGCCGCGGGCAAGCGCGACGAGCACGCGGGCCTGGAAGCCGAGGAGATCGAGGACATCGGCGACACCGGGGTGTCACGCGGCGACCGGAGCGACCGGGGCGGCCGGCGCGGCCGCGACCGGAGCCGCACCGAGGGCGGACGCGGTGAAGGCGGGCGCGGCCGAAGCCGCAACCGTTCGCGCCGCCGTACCCGGGGCGGCCGGGAGACGGCCGGAGCCGAGGGCTCGGCGGAGAAGGCGGGCGGCAGCGCCCCGGCGTCCTCGGACGCCTCCCACGGGGGCACCAGGTCCTCAGACGAGGGCACCCGCAAGGTCCGGCGACGCCGCCGTACCCGTGGTGGTGCCAGCGCCGCCCGACGGGACCCCGAGAACACCTGACCTTCTGGGCGCCCGCACGGATGGGCGCCGCTGTCGGCGCGGGGTGGGCACCACGCCTCCCCCGCGGTGCCGGTGGCCGTGGTTACGGCCACGGCCCGGGTTCGACCGGCCCGGGTCACCGATCGTCTAGGGTGGCCCGACGTGAGTACACCTCAGTTCATCGATCTGCCACCGGGCGTGCGACGCGCGGACCTGACCCTGTCGTATGGTCCGGTGGCCGCCCTGCGGGCGCTGCCCACCTCCGGCAGCCCCGAGCTGGCCCCCGCTGTCCTGGTGCACGGGTTCACCGGCAGCAAGGAGGACTTCATCGCCCTCTTCCAGAGCCTGGCCCAGGCCGGGCGGGAAGTGGTCGCTATCGACCTGCCCGGCACCTACCAGTCACCGGGCCCGGAATCCCTCATACCCCCGTCCGGCGTACGGCGGCCGGACTACCGCCTGCCCTCCCTGGGCGCGGTGGTCGCCGAGGTCCTGGACCAGATCGGCGACGGCGGCCCCGTCCACCTGCTGGGGCACTCCTTCGGCGGGCTGGTCTCGCGCGAGGCCGCGCTGGTGGAGATGGCGCCGCTGGTCTCCCTCACCCTGATGTGCTCGGGTCCCGGCGCCCTGAGCGGACCGGGTGCGGACGAGACCCGCAACCTCATCGCCGCCGTGTCCAGGAACCCCACCCCCGAGCGGCTCCGGGAGCTGTGGGAGGAACAGTTCGACGCCATGGCACAGGCGCGCACCCCCCAGCACGAGATCCGCGGCCTCCTGCGTGAGCGGCTGCTGTCCAGCAGCCCCGTGGGCCTGATGCACATGGCCGAGGAGCTGTTGGCCGCGCCTGACCGCGTGGACGAGCTGGCTCGGGTGGACGTCCCCAAGCTGGTCCTGTACGGCGAGAACGACGAGGCCTGGCCGCTGGAGGAGCAGGATCGGATGGCCGAGCGGCTGGAGGCCAAGCGTCTGGTGGTCCCCGGCGCCGGCCACTCCCCCAACGTGGAGGCCCCCGAGACCACGGCGAGCGCGCTGACCGCCTTCTGGAACGAGACGGAGTCGGTGGGCCGCCGCTGACCGCACCGCCCCGCCGCGCCGCCGGAGGACGGTGGCGCGGCGGGGATCCGGATGCCGGATGGTTCCCCGCCGTGCCCGGAGAACCATCCGGGAGGCTCTTGCTCCCAGTGGCACCGTCGGTGCTCCGCGGTGCCGCCAGGAGCCGGATCACCGGGGTTCTCGCACCGCGGCCAGCACACTAGACCCAGGAGTCGAAGTTCTTGCTCTCGGCGCCCGAGGTGGTGGCGGGGCCGCGGTCGGGCAGGATGCGGGTGTCCGGCGGCAGGGACAGCAGCGCCTCGCCGATGGAGGCGAGCTGCGTCGTGTAGTCGATGTAGGTGTTGCCGACCATGCCGGGCTCACCCTTGCGCAGGGTGTCGCCGCTGAAGACGACCCCGAGCTGGCTGATGTAGTAGCCGACGGTGCCGGTGGAGGTACCGGGCAGGGCCAGGACATCGATGTGCAGGTCGCCGATGTCGAGGGTTCCCTGGCCCTCCACCTCGATCTCGGGGCGGTGCTCGGCACCGTGGTGGCGGCGCCAGGTGCGCATCTCGCGCGGGTGCAGGGCGATGGGGGCCTCAGCCTCCTCGGCGACCGTGATGGCCGACTCGATGTGGGGGCCATAGGCGTTGGTGCAGGCCACGAGGTAGACCTCGCGCTCACCGACGGCCTCCATGATGGCCTCGGCATCGTGGGCGGGGTCGATGACGACGACGCCCTCGTCGTCGGCTTCGACGATCCAGGTGTTGCTGACGATGTCGCTTTTCTCGCCGTCGAACTCGAAGGCGCCGGCGGTGCGCACACGGGTGATCTTGTCAACGTCGGGACCGGTCACCCCGATCTCCTCACCCTCGTCGGCGAAGGTGTCGGCGGGCTTGTCCTCCTTGGCGGAGTCCTTCCCGTCCTCGGAGTCATCCGCCCCGGCGGAGTCCTTCTCCTTCTCGGAGTCGTCCGCCCCGGCGTCCGTGTCCTCGGTCCCGGCCGCCTTGTCGGTGCCCTCGGAGGCGCTGGTGTCCCCGGCCCCCGCGTCAGCCGTGTCGGCTCCGGCGGAGTCCTCCTCCGCGGCCTCCTCCTGGTCCGCCGCGGCCTCCGCAGCGGAGTCGGTGGCCTCCTGGCCGTCCTGCTTCTTCGGCTTCCGCTTCCAGAACACGGCGTCAGACCTTTCGCTTTCGTCCGGGTATGAGTGGGATCACGCTGCGACCATTGTCGCGCTCCCGCACAGTGATCGGTACCGTACCGGACTCCGGGGACCGACACGCGGTTCACCCCCGAAGAAGGGCCATCCCCGTCGCGGGCCCCACGAGCTGGTCGAACGCCTCCGGGGCGGTGGTCCTGCACCCCAGCCGACGCCCGGACAGGCTTCCGTGGTCGTCGCTGGAACCGGTGACCACCACTCCCAGGTCCCCGGCCGCCCCACGCCAGTACCTGGCCTGTGCCCGGTTGTGCGAGGGATGGTCGGCCTCGATCCCGCCCAGGCCCGCGACGGCCATGCGCTCCACCAGTTCGAGGGGGACCGCGCCGTTGAGGGAGCCCTCCGCCCGCGCCGGGTGGGCCAGCGAGCACACCCCGCCCGCCGCACGTACCAGCTCCACCGCGCGGACCGGGTCGATCGCGTACCGCGAGGCGTAGGCCGGGCCGCCCGAGCCGATCCACCGGTCGAAGGCGTCCTGCACGTCCTTGGCCGCACCCGCCTCCACGATCGCACGGGCCAGGTGGGGGCGGCCGATCGTGTTGGCGTCGGCGTACTCGTCGCGGCCCGCACCGGCGATCTCCAGCACCCGTTCCCAGGTGAGGCCCACCCCCTGCTCGCGGAGCTTGCGGACCATCTCCTCCGCGCGGGTGGCCCGGTCGGAGCGGACACGGCGCAGTTCCTCGGCCAGCCCCGCGTTGTCGGGGTCGAACAGGTAGGACACCAGATGCACGCTGGATCCGGCGTAGGCGCAGGAGAGCTCCATCCCGGGAACGAGGGTGAACCCCGGGGGCAGGTGTTTGGCGGCCTCCTCGATCCCGCCGACCGTGTCGTGGTCGGTGAGGGCGAGTACGTCGAGACCCGCGGCGACCGCGTACTCGACGACTTCGGCGGGAGTGTCGGTCCCATCAGAGACCGAGCTGTGTGAGTGCAGGTCGATACGTGTCACCGGGTGATTGTACGTAAGCCCCGGTTGCCACGCCCCGCGCGGGTGGGGCCGCACGGCCGGGATCAGTCCGTTTCGTCCCGGGGCGCCAGACTCCGGGCGAGGAAGGGGCTGGGCGCGCCGAAGGGCGGTTCCAGCGCTACACCGCCGCCCCCGATGTCGCGCAGGTCGCGCAGCGCGTTGATCTCGCACATGAGCATGCCGGTGTCAGCGGCCGCGAAGACCAGCCACAGCCAGTGGGCGAGCGCCTCGCCGGTGTACACGGCCCGGTCGCGCCCCACGTCCAGGTTCCACAGCGCGACCTCGTGGCCGTCGAAGCGCACCTTGGCGTCGGCCGCGGAGGCGTCGAAGCCGTCACCGGGATCAGGGCCCTCCAGCCCGGCGAGGCGCGCGCCGAGGCCCACACCCGGGTCCTCGGCGACGATGGCGATCTCGCCGACGCCACCGAGCGGATCGGGGCCGGACAGGGCCACGGCGGTGGCGACGGCGCCGCTGCGCTCGTCACCGCACTCGGCGAAGCCGGTGACCACCCAGTTGGTGGGCAGCGGCCAGGGTATCCAGACCGGAACGTGGGCCTGGGGTAGGAGTACCTCCAGGGTCGCGGTCCCGGGGGCGCGCACCGGCTGTAGGGGCGCCACCGATCCGTGAGCGTCACACTGCCAGGCGCTGGTCCACAGCCCCGGAGGCTGGACCGCGCGCCCGCAGCGGGGACACGTGGGCTCGGACTTCATGCTGATTACGGGTCTACCCGAGGCGTCCGGCCCGAAAACGCGTCGTGGGCGGACCGCACAAGCGGCCCGCCCACGCTCGGACTCGGCGGTGCTACTGCTGCTGGCGCTTCTTGTTGGCCGTCATCCGGCCGCGCTCCTTCTGGTCCAGGACGACCTTGCGGATGCGCACGTGCTCGGGGGTGACCTCCACGCACTCGTCCTCACGGCAGAACTCCAGGGCCTGCTCCAGGGAGAGCCTGCGCGGCGGCACCAGGCGCACCAGCTCGTCACCGGTGGACGAGCGCATGTTGGTGAGCTTCTTCTCCTTGGTGATGTTGACGTCCATGTCGTCGGCACGCGAGTTCTCGCCCACGATCATGCCCTCGTAGACCTCGGTGCCCGGCTCCACGAAGAGCGTGCCGCGCTCCTGGAGGTTGAACATCGCGAACGCGACGGCGGAGCCGGCGCGGTCGGCCACCAGGGCACCGCTGGGGCGGGTGCGCAGATCGCCGAACCACGGCTCGAACTTCTCGAAGACGTGGTGGGCGATACCGGTGCCGCGGGTCTCGGTGAGGAACTCGGTACGGAAGCCGATGAGGCCGCGGGAGGGCACCAGCCAGTCCATGCGCACCCAGCCGGTGCCGTGGTTGACCATGTTCTCCATGCGGCCCTTACGGACGCTGAGCAGCTGTGTGATGGCGCCCATGTACTCCTCGGGGGAGTCCACGGTGAGGCGCTCGACGGGCTCGTGCACCTTGCCGTCGACGACCCTGGTGACCACCTGCGGCTTGCCGACGGTCAGCTCGTATCCCTCACGGCGCATCTGCTCGACCAGGATGGCCAGCGCCAGCTCGCCGCGGCCCTGTACCTCCCAGGTGTCGGGACGCTCGGTGGGCAGGACACGCAGGGAGACGTTGCCCACGAGCTCCTTCTCCAGGCGGTCCTTGACCAGGCGCGCGGTGACCTTGGCGCCCTTGACCTTGCCGACCAGCGGAGAGGTGTTGGTACCGATGGTCATGGAGATCGCCGGCTCGTCCACCCGGATCAGCGGCAGCGGGATCGGGTTCTCCAGATCGGCGAGGGTCTCACCGATCATGATGTCCTCGATACCGGCGATGGCGACGATGTCGCCGGGGCCGGCCTTCTCGGCGGACTTGCGCGCCAGGCCCTCGGTCTTGAGCAGCTCGGTGAGCTTGACCTGCTGGACGCTGCCGTCGGTGCGGATCCACGCGACCTGCTGGCCCTTGTGCAGCTCGCCCTGCTTGATGCGGCACAGCGCCAGGCGGCCCAGGAACGGGGAGGCGTCCAGGTTGGTGACGTGGGCCTGGAGGGGTGCCCCGGGGGTGTACTCGGGAGTCGGAATGGTGTCCAGGATGGTGCTGAACATCGGCACGAGGTTGTCGCTGTCGGGCACGGCGCCGTTGTCCGGGCGCTCCAGGGAGGCCTTGCCGTCGCGGGCGCAGGCGTAGACGATCGGGAACTCGATCTGCGACTCGTCGGCGTCCAGGTCCATGAACAGCTCGTAGGCGTCGTCCACGACCTCGGCGATGCGGCTGTCGGGCCGGTCGACCTTGTTGATGACCAAAATGACGGGGAGCTTGGCCTGGAGGGCTTTACGAAGCACGAAACGGGTCTGCGGGAGCGGGCCCTCACTGGCGTCCACGAGCAGCACGACACCGTCGACCATCGACAGGCCCCGCTCGACCTCGCCGCCGAAGTCGGCGTGGCCGGGGGTGTCGATGATGTTGATGACCACGTCATCGCCCTCAGGCGTGGTGTAGTGGACAGCCGTGTTCTTGGCGAGAATGGTGATGCCCTTCTCGCGCTCCAGGTCGTTGGAATCCATCACCCGGTCGTCGACGTCCTGGTTCTCGCGGAACACTCCGGACTGCCAGAGCATGGCGTCAACGAGGGTCGTCTTGCCGTGGTCCACGTGGGCCACGATCGCGACGTTGCGGATGTCGCTGCGGCGTGCGGAGCCCTCGACGGGCGTAGCGCTGGACATGGGAAAGTCTCGATCTCCTGATGCTTGGAAGAGACCGCAGAGTGCCACGGCCCGTTACCAGTTTATGGGGTCAAAGCGGCCCCTTGGGGAAACGTGCAGGCCAACCCGTCTCAGGGCCGTGTGACGGCGCCCGGCGCGAGCAGGGGCTCGACGAGGTCGAGGAAGGGCACGTCGGCGGGCAGCCAGTTGAGAACGCGCAGGTCGGCGGCGGTGAGCCAACGCAGGGAGAGGTGCTCCAGGGGCTCGGGCTCCCCGGAGACCAGCTCCGTGTGCCACAACCGCAGCACGGCGGGACGCGTGTGGCCCCCGCCGGGCGCGGGGAAGGGCGCGTCCGCACCGAGCCGGCGCAGGGGCCGGATGAGGGCGCCGAGTTCCTCACTGCACTCGCGGACCACGGCCTGGGCCGAGGTCTCCCCCGGGCCGACCTTGCCGCCGGGGAACTCCCACCAGCCGCGCAGTGCCTCGGGTTCCGCGCGCTGTGCGGCCAGGACGCGGCCGTCGCGGATGACGACGGCGCCCACCACGATCAGAGTCTGCTGTTCCACGGTGCCAGCGTAGCGACGCCCTACGACGTTCCGGGGACCGTGTCCGGCTCGGTGGCCCCCCGCGGCGTCCACTGCGCGGACCGCAGCCGGTGCGCCAGTGCCGTGTACCTGCGCCCGGAGGAGGCGTTGCGGACCGCCTGGGCCAGGGCGCGCCGGGAACCGATGAGGACGACCAGCTTCTTGGCCCTGGTGACGGCGGTGTACAGCAGGTTGCGCTGGAGCATCATCCAGGCGCTGGTGGTGACGGGGACGACCACGGCGGGGTACTCGCTGCCCTGGGAGCGGTGCACGGTGATGGCGTAGGCGTGGGCGAGCTCGTCCAGTTCGGCGAAGTCGTAGGCGATCTCCTCGTCCTCGTCGGTGCTCACCAGGATCTCCTGGGCCACGGAGTCGATACCCGTGACCACACCGAGGGTTCCGTTGAAGACCCCGTTCTCCCCCTTCTCGTAGTTGTTGCGGATCTGGGTCACCTTGTCGCCGACGCGGAAGACGCGGCCGCCGAAGCGGCGTTCGGGGATGTGCTCGCCCGAGGGGGTCACGGCGGCTTGGAGCTTCGTGTTGAGGTTGGCCGCCCCCGCCGGGCCGCCCTTCATGGGGGTGAGGACCTGCACGTCCCGGCGCGGGTCGAGACCGAACCGGCGCGGGATACGGCGGGCGACCACGTCCACGGTCATCTCGGCGGCGTCCTCGGTCTCCTCGCAGGGAAAGAGGAAGAAGTCGGCCATGCCCTGGAAGTGCGGCGGCTCACCGCTGTTGATCCTGTGGGCGTTGGTGACCACGCCGGAGTGCTGGGCCTGGCGGAAGACGTGGGTCAGGCGCACGTTCGGAACGGGCGAGTCCTCGCCGAGCAGGTCGCGCAACACCTGACCGGCGCCGACGGAGGGCAGCTGGTCCACGTCGCCGACGAACAGCAGGTGCGCCCCGGGCGGGACCGCCTTTACCAGCTTGTTGGCCAGGAGCACGTCCAGCATGGAGGCCTCGTCCACCACCAGCAGGTCGCAGTCGAGCGGATTGTCGCGGTCGTAGGTGGCCTCGCCTCCCGGACGGAGTTCGAGGAGCCGGTGCACCGTGGACGCCTCGATCCCGGTCAACTCGGTGAGGCGCTTGGCGGCGCGCCCGGTGGGCGCGGCCAGGATGACCTTGGCGTGCTTGACCGCGGCCAGGGTGACGATGGAGGCGACGGTGAAGGACTTGCCGCAACCCGGCCCGCCGGTGAGCACGCACACCTTCTCGGAGAGCGCCAGGCGCACGGCCTCGCGCTGGGCCTCGGCGAGTTCGGCGCGGGTCCGGGCGCGCAGCCACTCCAGGGCCACGTCCCAGTCCACCCCCGCGAACGCGGGCATGCGGTCCGCCGGGTGGGAGAGCAGGGAACGCACTCCGGAGGTGAGGCCGATCTCGGCGCGGTGCATGGGCAGCAGGTAGACCGCGCGCACGGGCTCGCCCGCGGGTCCGGGGACGGTTTCGCGGACCACGCCCTCGGTGGCCACGAGCTCGGCGACGCACTCGATCACCAGGCCGGTCTCGACCTGGAGGATCTTCACGGCGGCGGAGATGAGTCTCTCCTCGGGCAGGTAGCAGTGCCCGTCACCGGTGGACTCCGAGAGGGTGAACTGGATCCCCGCCATCACCCGCTGCGGGCTGTCGTGCGGGATACCGACGGCCTGGGCGATGGTGTCGGCGGTCTTGAAGCCGATCCCCCACACGTCGGTGGCCAGTCGGTAGGGCTCCTTCTGCACGACGTTGACGGAGGCGTCGCCGTACTTCTTGTAGATGCGCACGGCCAGGGACGTGGTGACCTCGACCCCCTGGAGGAAGACCATCACTTCCTTGATGGCCTTCTGCTCCTCCCAGGCGTCCGCGATGAGCCTGGTGCGCTTGGGACCCAGGCCGGGGACCTCGATGAGCCGTTCGGGGTGCTCCTCGATGACGTCCAGGGCCTCGGTGCCGAAGTGGCCGACGATCCGCTCGGCCATCTTCGGACCGATGCCCTTGATCAGTCCGGAACCGAGGTAACGGCGGATGCCCTGGACCGTGGCGGGCAGGACGGTCGTGTAGTCGTCCACGTGGAACTGGCGGCCGTACTGGGGGTGGGAACCCCAGCGGCCGCGCATACGCAGCGCCTCGCCGGGCTGGACGCCCATGAGGGCGCCGACCACGGTGAGCAGCTCATTGCCGTGGCCGGTGTCGACGCGGGCGACGGTGTACCCGGTCTCCTCGTTGGCGTAGGTGATCCGTTCCAGGACGCCCTGGACGACGGCTGGTCGGGCGATCTTGTCGGACACGTGGTCGTCCTTTCCGGGGTCACACCGTCTTCGGGCCCTCCGCCTTCGGGGCGTCCGCGACCGCTCCGCCGATCCGCGGCACGTCCTCGCCCAGGGCGGCGAGCACGCGGTCGCGGTCGGCCCGGCGCAGGCTCCGGGCCGCCAGGACGTAGGAGTGCCTGAGCATCTCCAGGATCTCGTCATCGGGCACCGAGCCGTCCAGGAGCACGGAGTTCCAGTGCTTCTTGCTCATGTGGTAGCCGGGCGTGACGGCCGGAAACCGGTCCCGCAGCTCCAGGGCCAGCTCGGGGTCGCATTTGAGGTTAACCGTGGCCGGCCCGTCCCCGGTGATCAGGGCGAACATCTTCTGTCCGGCCATCTTGAAGACCAGGGCGCCCGGGCCGAAGGGTTCGCTCTCCCCGGCCTCGGGAAACCACAGGGCTGCGTCGACGAACTCTCCCGGGGTCATGGCGGACTCCCCTTCCTGTCACCTTCGACAGTGCCAGAGACCGCCGACGTTCGGGAGGCCCCCGCACCCGCCTGTGGACGGCCTCGGCCGGGAGGGGAATCGCGCATGCGCTCCGTCTCCGGGGCCGGAGCCGGATATGATCCGGCGTAGAGCCCCCTTGTGTCCCCCAACGAAGCGGGAGCCCCATGAAGGCGCGCGGCGTGCGCAGACTCGCCCCCCTGGAACCGGACGACCCGCGCGAGGTCGGCGGGCACCGGATCCGGGGGCGCATCGGCTCCGGCGGCATGGGCACGGTCTACGCCGCCGACTCCCCTGGCGTGCACGGCTACCTGGCGGTCAAGGTCGTCCACGCCGAGCAGGCCGCCGACCAGCGCTTCCGGGAGCGGTTCGCGCACGAGGCCCGCCTGCTGTCCCGGGTGAACAGCCCTTCGGTGGCGCGGTTCGTGCGCGCCGACGTGGAGGCGGACCCGCCGTGGATGATCACCGAGTACGTGCCGGGGCCCACCCTGCGCCACCACGTGGAGCGGCACGGCCGCCTGCGCCGGGGGATGCTGCTGGGCCTGGCCGTGGGCACCGCGGAGGCCTTGCGGGCCATCCACGCCGCCGGGGTGGTCCACCGCGACCTCAAGCCCAGCAACGTGGTGCTCTCCGACCGAGGTCCCAAGCTGTTGGACTTCGGTATCGCGCACCCGGTGGAGGACCCCGACCCGACCAAGTGGATCCGGCTGCGCAGGATGCGGCGCGCCTACCGGGACCTCAGGCTGCCGTCACCGGACTCGCTGCCCGACGAGCGGGTCGCCGGGCAGGTCGACAAGCTGGGCACACCGGGGTGGATCAGCCCCGAGCAGTACCGGCGCGAGCCCACGACTCAGAAGGCCGACGTGTTCCTGTGGGGGGCGACGGTGGCTTTCGCCGCCGCCGCGCACGACCCGTTCGGGCGGGCCGGGATCAAGGAGATGGCCCGGCGCGTGATGTTCGAGGAGCCGGACCTGGAGCACCTGCCGTCCGGCCTGGAGCGGTTGGTGCTGGCGGCGATGGCCAAGGAGCCCGATGACCGGCCCGACGCCGGGGAGCTGCTGCGCACCGCCCTGTCCTTGGACAGCCCCGCGGGCGGGGTGCTCCCGCCGGAGGAGGCCGCCGAGTCCGGGGCGGCGGCCGTGCGGCGGCTTCTGGAGCGCCGGTGGACGGAGGCGGCGGTGCGCCCGCCGCGGCCCCCGCGCGAGGGAGGGGGGCTGTTCGGCGGCCCCGGACGGGGCTGAGGGCGTCCGCCGGTCAGAGCAGCCCGTAGTGGGCGCGGGCCTCGCGGGAGAACATCTGTACCACCATCGTGGCGGCGAAGCCCAGGGGAACGGCCGCGAGGTAGTCCCCGGTGGACAGGTTCCACAGCAGGAGCGCGCCCGCAGCGGTCTGGAAGGCCACGACGCCCCAGAACACACCCACCGTACGGCGGCGGATCCTGCCGGCCAGGAGCGTGGACAGCAGTCCGTACACACCGGTGACCGCCGCCATGGCGATCATCATGGCGCGCACCGCCTCGACGCTGTGGGTGAGCTCGACGCCCTCCTCAGCGGCGAGGTCGCTCTGCTCCTGTAGGACCTCGGCCATGGCCTCGGACGGCACGCTCAGCCCCATGAGGAAGAGGGCGGAGAGCGCGAGCCCGCAGGCGCCGCCCACGAACATCAGAACGCGGACGAGCGCCACCTTCCTGGGCAGGGGCGCGTCGGGGCGGAGCGCATCGAAATGGGCCCCGAAGTCGGGCATCCCCCGCGGCGGTACACCGCCTCCACCCTGTGTCCCGTCGGGGTCATACGGGTCCTGGCCAGAGGAAAACACGGACGTCCTCCGAGGGATATCGAGCCGACTTGTCCCGCCCATGGTAGAGGGCCGTGGCGCGGAAGGCGCGGACCAGCCGGGAAAGCCATCCGTTCAGCGGGGCACGGCGAGCCGTGCGGGCACGTCACCCAGCGCGACCGTGAGGCCGCCTGCGTCACTCAGCGCTATACGGACGTGCCAAAAACCGGTATTGGTACCGCAGATTCTGCAAATCGTAACCCTGCGACACGTGAACCCTCACCCGCCCGCCTCTAAGGTGAACCATTCTGGTCCCCACCCGCCCCCGGCAGAACTCCCAGCCCCCTGATGACGTCCATCCCCCAAAGGAGGCCCGGAAAGATGTCCAGACTCGTGCGCGCCTCGGCCGCACTGGTGCTGACGGGCGCCCTGGCCGCCCCGTTCGCACCCACGGCGAGCGCGTCCGTCCCCGCCAACCCCGGGGGCGACGCCGACTTCACCCTGACGGTCCTGCACGCCAACGACCCCGAGTCCCAGCTGCTGTCCGCCTCCGGAGAGGAGGGCTTCGGCGGCGCCGACCGCTTCACCACGCTGCTCGACCAGCTGCGCGACGCTGAGAGCAGCGGCGCCGGCGCCGGGGACGACGAGGCCGACGAGCGCGGCGTCGTCACCGTCAACTCCGGCGACATGTACCTGCCCGGCCCGGAGTTCTCCGCCTCCCGTGACGAGGGCGCGCCCTTCTACGACGCCATCGCCGCCAACCACGCCGGCTACGACGCGATCTCCATGGGCAACCACGAGTTCGACTTCGGTCCGGACGTGTACGCGGACTTCCTCGAACAGCTGGACGGGGACACCACGGTGGTCGCCGCCAACGTGGACACGTCCGCCGAGCCCCGCCTGGCCGCGTTGGAGGAGGAGGGCCGGATCGCGCCCAGCAGCGTGGTCGAGGCCTCCGGCCACCGGGTCGGCGTCGTCGGCGCGCTGTACCCGCCGCTGGAGACCATCACCAGCCCGCGCGACGTGGCGGTGGACGACGTCGTCGCCCCGGTCCAGGCCGAGGTCGACCGGCTGGCGGAGGAGGGCGTGGACAAGGTCATCCTGCTCTCGCACCTACAGAACATCGCCTACGAGGAGCGGGTCGCCCAGGAGCTGACCGGCGTCGACGCCGTCGTCGCGGGAGGCGGCCACGAGGTGATGGCCGGACCGGACGACGCCCTGGTGCCCGGGGACGAGGTCACCGCGCATCCGGAGACCGGCGAGCCGCTGGCCTATCCGCTGGTCGCCACCGGTCCCGACGGCACCGAGGTGCCCATCGTCACCGCCGGGTCGAACTACAAGTACGTGGGCCGCCTGGTCGTGAACTTCGACGGCGGTGACCTGGTGTCGATCTCCGACCGCTCCGGCCCGGTCCGGGTCTCCGGTACCGGGGACGACGCGGTCGACCCGCACCCCGGGGTCGAGGCGCAGGTGACCAGGCCGGTCACCGAGTACGTGGCCGGACTGGCCGAGACCGAGGTGGCCCGGAGCGAGGTCGACCTGAACGGCGTCCGGGACCCCGGAGTGCGCACCGAGGAGACCAACCTGGGCGACCTGGTGGCGGACGCGCTGCTGGACACCGGTGTTCGCAACGCCGACGAGTACGGGGTACCCGCACCGCAGATCGGTATCCAGAACGGCGGCGGCATCCGCAACGACTCGGTGATCCCCGCCGGCCCCCTGACCGTGCTGGACACCTATTCGATCGCCCCCTTCGCCAACCAGGTGGCGGTGGTTCCGAACATCCCGCGCCCACAGGTCAAGGAGTTGCTGGAGCAGGGCGTGGCCGCGGCCCCCGCGGCCAGCGGTGCGTTCATGCAGGTCGCGGGGGTCAACTTCGCCTACGACCCGGAGCGCGCCATGCAGGTGGTCGACGAGGACGGCCAGGTGACCACCCCCGGTGAACGGGTCCGCAACGCGGTCCTGCACGACGGCACGGTAATCGTCGAGGACGGCGAGGTCGTGGACGGCGACCCGATCACGATCGTGACCAACGACTTCTCCGCCCGGGGCGGTGACATGTACCCGTTCCGCGGCGCGGACTTCACCGTGGTGGGCGCGACCTACCAGGTCGCCCTGGAGGACCTGCTCACCGGAACCCTGGAAGAGCAGGTCACCGAGGACGCCTACCCCGAGGGCGGTTCCGGCCGCATCGTCGTAGGCGACCGGGCCACCGTGCCGGACGGCGACGACGGCGGCACGCCTCCTCCGGGCACGGACCCGCCCGGCACCGACCCCCCTGGCACCGATCCCCCTGGCACGGACCCGCCCGGCACCGATCCTCCGGGTACCGACCCGCCCGGCCGGGGGGACGAGCCCGGCGGAGACGCCGACGGCTCCCTGCCGAGGACCGGCAGCGCGTTGTTCGGGCTGATCGCCGCCGCCGCTGTGGCCACCGGAGCGGGCGGTACCGCGCTCTACCTGGGCCGCAGGCGCAAGAGGGCGGCCGACGCGGGTGCCGCGGAGCTGGACTCCTAGGGCGTCCGCCGAACACGACCTAAGCGAGACGGGCCCGTCCGGGGCGTCAGGACACTCCGGACGGGCCCGCTTCCGTGTGCGGCAGCCGAAACGGGAGCCGGCCTCCGGTCAGAGGCAGCCCGCGATCTCCCGCGCGGCCCCCGTCATGTCGTCGCGTTCGCCCTGGTCCAGGCCGTTGTGACCGAACCACACCAGCACGAAGTGGCAGGCGTCCTGGATGTCCTCCGCCGCGTTGTCATCGCTCTCCAGCATGGCCATCGCCGCGAGCATGGCGATTCCGGCGTTCTCGAAGGCGGCCACCCGCACCAGGTTGGTCTCCATCGAGGAGGTGCACTGGAAGAGGTTGTCCTCCCCGCCCGTGGCGCAGACCTCACCGGTGATGTCCTGGCGGGAGTCGATGTCAAAGTCGCTCCGCAACTCGGCGACCAGCTCCTCGGAGGACATGAGGTCCTCCGGTTCGGGGGCCGGGTCCTCCGTCGGCTCCTCCGCGGGCTCCTCCGTGGGCTCCTCGGTCGGCGCGAAGGGCTCCTCTGCGGGGGCAGGAGGGCCGGTCGGCGACTCCGTCGGCGACGCCGGCTCCGACGGCTCCCCGCTGGGCCCCTCCGACGGCTCGGGCTCCCCGCCCGCCGCGACGCGGTCGGCCATCATCCCGCCGAGAGCGATCCCGCCGCCGAGGAAGGAGGCTCCGGCGAGCACCGCGATCACGGCGAGCACGGCCACCAGGCCGGTACCGTAGCGGCCCTGCCGGGGCGGTCGCGGCTGCTGGCCGAAGGGCACTTGAGGCCCTTGGGGCGGCCACGGAGGAGGGGGCGGCCCGTACGGCGCCTGGGGTCCTTGCGGTGCCTGGGGTCTCTGAGGATCATGGAACGGCGAACCGGATCCGCCGCCGTGCCCTGGCATGTCATGGGGGTTCACGTACAGTCTCCTCGCTGTCTTGGATGCCGGGCCAGGCGGGCGCGCGTCGACGGAGGCCAGATCAGTGGACGCCGGGCACCCAAACACACTTCAACGCCCGCTTCATGCCGCTTTGCTATACGTTTTGTTACGAATCATCCCACTTCCTCAAGCGCAGCGCCCATCCTGGGGAAGGCACAGGTTCAACCGACCCGGCATCCGGCGCACACATAACGCAAGCTTCCTGGTTTCACCATGTAAGTATAAAGAAAATACCAAAGGTGGCCAATTGGATGATTTGCCCGATATGTGATTAGCGTATTTTCAGCCAACCTTGGGACATCCGGCGCGCATAATAGGGAAATGCACGACCCCGGACCTACGATCGGCACCATGACCTGCGTTTTGCTGGCCGAAGACGATGTCTCGATCTCTGAGCCTCTCGCGCGCGCACTCCGACGCGAGGGTTACACGGTGGACGTGACCGTCAACGGCATTGAGACACTCGACCGTGCCCGTACGGGAGACCTCGACCTCATGGTCCTGGATCTCGGGCTGCCCGAAATGGACGGGCTCGAGGTGGCACGTCGGCTCCGCACCGAGGGCCACGGAACGCCGATCCTCATCCTGACCGCGCGCGCCGACGAGGTCGACACCGTCGTCGGCCTCGACGCGGGCGCCGACGACTACGTCACCAAGCCCTTCCGGCTGGCCGAACTGCTGGCCCGTGTCCGTGCCCTGCTGCGCAGGGGCGGAGCCGAGGTGCCCGTGGTGCACGGTGTGCGGATCGACAACGACTCCCGCCGCGCCTGGTTGGGCGAACGTGAGTTGCAGCTCACCACCAAGGAGTTCGACCTGCTGCGCGTGCTCGTCCGCGACGCGGGCAAGGTCGTCACCCGCGAGCAGATCATGCGTGAGGTGTGGGACACCAACTGGTGGGGGTCCACCAAGACCCTGGACATGCACATCTCCTGGCTACGCCGCAAGCTGGGCGACGACGCCAACCAGCCGTCGTACATCACGACCGTCCGGGGTGTGGGCTTCCGGTTCGAGCGAGACTGACACGACCTGGGTCCGAGGCGCCCCGCGCCGGTCGGCCGGCTCCGGGTCGGACGGACGGACATGAGGTGACATGCGCAGGCGGATGGTTTTCTCCACCCTTGTGGTGACCGTCATCGCCGTCATGCTGCTCGGGCTGCCTCTGGGGGCTCTCACGTACAAGCTGGTGCACGACGAGAGCGCCCGTCAGCTCCAGGGCGAGGCGGAGTTGATCGGCGCCGAGAGCGACACCATGCTGGAGGCCCACAACAGGATCCGCCTCGGAGAGTTCAACCGGGACCATCCGAACCGGTTCATCAGGATCACCCCCGCGAACGCGTCCACCGCGGTGACCGCGGGCGACCCCGCCCTCGACCCCGAGGCCCCCGACTCCCCGAGCATGCTGAAGGCCACGGCGACCACTGGCCGGGGCACACTCGTCGAGGTGTGGATGAGCGCCGACGGCGTGCAGCAGAGCGTGGTCCGCGCCTGGATGGGGATCGCGTCTCTCTCCCTGCTGGCCATCGGCGTCGCCGTGGGACTGTCGATGTTCCAGGCCCGCAGGCTCACACTGCCCCTGATCGACCTGGCCGTCACCGCCGAACGGCTGGGATCGGGGGTGACCACGCCGTGGGGCCACCGGTACGGGATCCCCGAGGCCGACCGGGTGGCGGAGGTCCTGGACCGCAGCGCCGAGCGCATCGCCGGGCTGATCGCCACCGAACGCCACTTCGCCACCGACGCCTCACACCAGCTGCGCACCCCGCTGACCGCGCTGACGATGCGCCTGGAGGAGATCATCGTCGAGGCCGACAACCCCGAGGCGGTCCGCGAGGAGGGCGAGGCGGCCCTGGCCCAGACCGAGCGCCTGGTGGAAACCGTGGAGAGCCTGCTGGGGCGGGCCCGCAAGAGCCAGAACCCCGAGGTGGAGGCGGTGGAGATCGATCCCCTCCTCAACCGCCTCCAGGCCGAGTGGCAGCCGGTCTTCCATACCGAGCAGCGCAGGCTTCTGGTCACCGGGGTCTCGGGGCTGACCGCCATGACCGTCCCCACCGACCTGACACAGATCATCGCGACCCTGGTGGAGAACGCCTACAAGCACGGTGCGGGCACGGTGACCATCCACCGCATCGACACCGGCCAGTCGGTGCGCATCGAGGTGAGTGACGAGGGCGAGGGAGTGCCCGAGCACTTGGCGGGCCGGATCTTCGAACGCGAGGTCAGCGGCAGCGGCGGTACCGGACTGGGGCTGGCCCTGGCCCGGCACATCGCCGAGTCCGAGGGGGCCCGGATCGAGCTGGTGCAGACCAAGCCGACCACCTTCGCGCTGTTCCTGCCCGCCGGGGCCGGCGGCCTGTCGAAGATGACCGGTCCGGTCTGAGCCGTGCCCCCGGAGCCCCGCTTCGCTCGTTCGCGTGTTCGGAAGGGCGGCGGTCCCCCGGGGCGGGGATCTGGTCCGGGCTCTGGCCCCGCCTCAGGTACCCGCCCTGACGGTGGACTGCTCCGTCTGGTCGGGCGCCTTGCCCCGCACCACCAGGTCGCTCCACAGCGAGCGCACCCGGCCCAGGCCGTAGGCCTTGGTGACCTCTCCGCGGGCCCGTTCCGCCTCGGCCGCGAACCGGCCCTCGCTCACGGTCGCGTGGATGGACTCGGCCATCGCCACCGCGTCGTCGTGGACCCAGTGGGGGTCGTAGATGGTGTCCGCGCCCGGCCACGGCAGCAGCGCGGGCACCCCGCCCGAGGCGGCGCACTCGGCCGGGGCCAGGTGGAACGACTCGTCGTCGCTGGTGGAGAGCATGAACCCCACCCGTCGCAGCCAGGTGGCCACGTCCGGGCCGAACGGGTCGAACACCACCCCTGAGGCGAGGCGCTCGTCGCGCTGGATCCGCCGGTACACGCGCTCGAAGTAGGCGCGCTCCTCCGGCCGGTTCCAGATCCACCAGTACTCCCACGGCTGCTTGGTCTTCACCGACAGCGTGTACCGCGGGTCCATGCGCCGCAGCTCGGACAGTACTTCCAGGCCCCGGTCCAAGCGCTTGCGCGACGGAGCGATCCCGACCATGCCCAGCGAGTACTCCACGCCGGAGAGTTTGGGCCGGTCCAGCTGCTCGTCGTCCACCCAGTTGGGCACCACGACCACCTTGTCGTCGGGCCACCCGGTCAGCTCCCGGGTCAGGGCGGCGTAGTGGGGACTCACGCACACCACGGCGTCCACCTTGTCGATGTCGAGCTTGCGCGGCCATTCCGCGTACAGCTCGAAGCGGTGCAGCCGCACGATCAGTCGCTGGTCGGGCCGCTTCCACTTGGCGTAGAACAGGGCGTTGGGTCCGCACCACTCGCAGATCACCACGTCCGCCCAGCCCGCGAGCTCGCGGGACCGGTACTGGTCGTGGGTGTTCAGCCCCTCCCACTCGTCCATGCGCACGTCGAGCCCGGGCAGCGAGTCCAGGTACTCGGCCAGGCGGGTGAAGAACTTCATGTCGTGCCCCGCCACGACCACCTTGAGCGGCCGGACCGGGTCGGCTCCCGCGGGTGCCGGCGGCAGGGCCTCGGTGAGGTAGCCGCGCAGCCGCTCGGCGGCCCGCTCCAGGGTGTGGTCGGCCGCGGCGTCGCGGCAGCGCGCGGCGGCGTCCGCGTAGACCGCGCGGTCACTGTGGGCGCGGGCCACCACGTCGGCGACCGAGGCGACGTCGGCCCCGGCGAACAGCGGGTAGTCGGCGCCCAGCATCGTCTCGTGCATGGGGGTGCGGTTGAGCACCACCGGCAGGCCGAGCGCGCCCAGTTCCAGCACCTTGGTGGACAGTTCCAGGCTGGCGTCCATGGACGGATCGCGCCAGGAGAGCCCGAAGCCGCACTCGGCGGCCTGGTGAAGTGCGTCGGCACGCGACGTCCCGCCGCGCCAGTCCACGCCCGGGGTCTCCTCCAGGGCCCTGCGCATGCGTTTGGCCCAGTCGGTGGGCTCGGCGTGGATCTTGTCGCCGATCATCACCAGTTCGGCGTCCACCCCGCGCCGCGACAGCTCCGCGGGCAGCTCGGTCATCTCCAGGGTGTTCCACCGTGGCGCGAACTTGCCCGTGTAGGCGAGGCGTGCCCGGGCGTGCGCCTCTCCGTCGGCACGCACGTCCTCGGGGACGACCACCACGGGCGGGAACAGGACCGCGCGGCCGCAGGCGGCGGGCACCGACGACTCCAGGAAGGCACGCAGCTCCTCGGTCTGGCAGAGCAGGAACCGGGAGGCCAGCGCGATCTCGGTGAGCTCGACGGTGGCGGTCGCCGACAGCTCCCCCACGCTGTGCGGGAAGTCGGTCAGGTAGGTCCACAGGCGTCCCGCCAGCGCCTCCTCCTGCGCGGCCAGCCCGGCCAGGCGGCGGCCGCGTACGACCACCAGGTCGAAGGCCCTGCGCTCGTGCTGCTTGGCCATCAGGGTGACGGCCTGCTCCGGGGTGAGCCCCCGCGGTCCCAGATCGGGCAGCGCCTTGTCCTCGTAGGGACGCAGCAACCGGATCCCGGGCGCCCTGGTGAGGGGCTCGGTGAGCCGGTCGGTGCGCACGGGCGCCTTCAGTAGCAGGGTGACCTCGCATCCGGCGGCGGCCAGGGCCTGTGCCATCGACTGCGCCCAGACCGCGGAACCGTCGATGATGTTGAGGTCCACGTCCCCGTACAGGAGTGCGCGCGGAGGCGGTGTACTCACGTTCTTCCCTTCGGATGCTTTCTCGTTGCCCGTGCGGGGCCGTCGGCGCGGTCGGTGGTCAACCGAACGCACCGGTCTGGGCGTCCGTGGCGTTGTACACGGTGTCCTCGGCGTCGGAGTCGGTGCCCGTGCCGTGGTCGGGGCCCAGGGCCAGGAGCCGGGTACCGCGGCGGTTCCACTCCGCCGGGTCCCATCCGCGCCGCAGCAGTCCGGTGCGGGCCAGCTCCGGAACGACCGCGCTGACGAAAACGTACTGCTGCCCGCCGGCGCTCGGGCGGTCGAAGAACCCGCGTGCCCCATCTCCCGACGGCTGGCCGCCCGGGTCGCCGCCCCCGTCGTCGGAGTCGGGGCCCACGGTGCCGACCGCGTCGGCGTCCGAGCACTCGACGGCGCACACCAGGTCGGCGAACCGCTTGCGGCCCACGGGCGCGGTCCACAGGTGCGACCAGGGCGCGGTGGCACGCTCGGCCAGGACCGCCCACCGTTCCGGGCCCAGTCCGCCGATCTGGGCGCCGGGCGCGCCCCGGGTCAGCTCCTCGGGGGTGTCCGGGGTGCTGAAACGCGCGGTGCGCACGGTGATGCCCTCGGTGCGCAGCCGCTGGATGCCGGGCAGGCGCGAGGCCGTACTGGGTACGACCACCTCCGTGGGCTTCAGGGCGGCGCTCAGCAGGTCGTCCGCGAGCAGGTCGGCGTCGGTGTCCCCCGCCGGGTCGGCGAGGACGGCCATGGAGCGGCCGCGCAGCGGCAGTTCCGCGCCCGGGGTCCCCGGCGGGAAGTCCAGGCCGTCCAGGATCTCGGCGAGGCGGACCGGTGTGGCCTCCCGCAGGAAGACCTGCCGGAGCATGCCCCGCTGCTCGGCCGGCGTGGGCTCCTCGGCGCGCAGGCGCGGCACCGTGACCGCCAGCCCCTCCGAAGCGGGGCCGGCCGGGTCCGGTACCGCCGCGTGGGCGACCACACGGGTACCGCACGCCCAGGCGCGGCGGCGCAGGCGGGTGTCCTCGGCCGGGAACCCGGGGACGACCGCGACGTTGGCGGCGCGCAGGGCGTCGGCCAGCTCGGAGGAGTCGGCGTCCACCACGCCCGTGTCCAGTTCGGTGAGTACCTCCGGGACGGGCTCGTCGCGGTGGCCGCGCACGAACACCGCCTTGGGGCCGGGTGTCAGGTGGGCGGCCACCGGGTTGAACAGGTGCAGCGGGACTCCGGCGTCCCCTCGGTGGACCCTGTCGAAGCCCAGCTCACGCAGAGCGGGAGGGGAGGGGGCGTCGTCGATCAGGACGGTGGGGATGCCCCGGGCGGCGGCGGACTCCAGTACCCAGTGCAGGGCACGGGTGCGGTCCGCCACCGCGGGGTCGCCCACATGCGCCCACGGCGAACCGGGGGCGGCGGCGGAGGCGGAGACCAGGAGCAGGTCCACGTCAACGCCGTCCATGACGATCTGGGCGTCGTGCGGGCGCAGGGAGACGGGGTGCATGTACGGGTCGATCGCCTCGGCGATGGCGGGTCCGACGACGGTGGCGGCCACGAGCATGTCCTCGCTGCCGCCCGGCACGCCCGTGAGGAGGCGGGCCTCCTGGCGGTCGGCGTCGAAGGAGCGGACCGGCTCGACGCCTCGGCGGCGCTCGGTGTGTCGGGTGGTTCCGCTGCGCCGCCAGAGTCGGTAGAGGTCACGCGGGAGTTTGACCAGGGACCGGCTGGGCTTCTTCGCGGCGGCCGTGAGCGCGCGCCCCACCTGGAGCGAGGTGGAGCCCTCTACGGCCGCCAGCCGTGTGCGCGCCTCCTGTAGCTGGGCCTCGCGCTCGGCCAGCGCCTGACGGAGCTGTTCGGTCTGGCTCTGTTCACGCCGTTTCACGGTCTGCCACCTTGTGTTCTGGTCGGATCGGCGGAACCACTGCGTCGGTCGGGCGCGATGGGCCCGTCGTCGTGAGGCGGTGTACCCGGCGCGTGCCCGGTCGGGTACGGATGCCCTTGGCGAGGCGTGTCGCGGGTCCGGATGGGCGTCTTGGCGGAGAGGGCTGATGGACGTTTGCCATGGTGGGTTACCTGGACCGCTGTGGAGGGATCGGGGTGGTACCCCGGCCGTCCGTCGGGGCCGGGGCGGAGGCGGCACGGTCCCGGATTCCCTCCCGGGTGTGCCTGGGTTCGGGGACGGGGCCGTGGTTCTCGTCTGGCATCGGGTTCACCTGGACCACTGGGTGAGGACGGAGGCGATGCGCTCCCCGGCGCGCCCGTCCCACAGGGGCGGGGTGTGGCCACCGATCCGCTCGGGGGTCTGCCCGTGCATGACCTTGGTGACGGCCTGGATGAGATCAGCCTCCGTGACGAGCTGGTTGGTGCCGTGGCTGATGGTGACGGGGCGTTCGGTGTTGGGGCGCAGGGTCAGGCAGGGGACCCCGAGGATGGTGGTCTCCTCCTGCACACCGCCGGAGTCGGTTACCACGGCGGCGGCGCCGCGGACGAGCGCGACGAAGTCGAGGTAGCCGAGGGGGTCGAGGAGGTGCACACGCGGGTGGTCGCCGAGCCCGGCCCGGTCGAAGGCGGCCTTGCCCCGCGGGTGCACGGGCATGACCACGTCGGTGAGCTCGGCGATCTCGTGCAGGCGCGTGGTGAGGCGGGCGACGTTGTCGGGGTCGTCCACGTTCGCGGGACGGTGCAGGGTGGCGGCGACGTAGCGCTCGGGCAGTTCGAGGCGTGCCCGCAGGGCCTCGGCGTCGAAACGGTCGAGGTTGCCCAGCAGGGTGTCGATCATGGGGTTGCCGACCAGGTGGATCCGGTCGGAGGCGACGCCCTCGGCGGCCAGGTGGCCCACGGCCTCCGGGCTGGTGGCGAAGCACAGGTCGCTGAGCTGGTCGGTGACCCGGCGGTTGATCTCCTCGGGCATGGTGTCGTCGAAGGAGCGCAGGCCCGCCTCCACGTGGGCGACGGGGATCCGCAGTTTGGCGGCCACCAGGGCGGCGGCGACGGTGGAGTTGACGTCGCCGTAGACGACCACCATGCCGGGCTGGCGTGCGGTGAACTCCTCCTCCAGACCGACCATGAGGGCGGCGGTCTGGGCGGCGTGCGAGCCCGAGCCCACACCGAGGTCGACGTCGGGGGTGGGCAGGTTCAGGTCGCGGAAGAACACGGCGGACATACGGTCGTCGTAGTGCTGCCCGGTGTGTACGACCGACTGGTGGGCGCCGCGCCCGCGCAGGGCGGAGACGACGGGCGCGGCCTTGACGAAGTTGGGGCGCGCGCCGACAACATGCACGATCCCGGTGTCCTGGCTCCCCAGGGGGGCGCTCGTTGCCACGACTCTCACGTTTCCTTCTGTTGGGGTGTCCCCGCCGTGACCGGCGGGCTGGTGTGGTTCGGCGGCGTTCTTTGCCCGAGCCGTCCCGTCCGTGTCGCCGTGGTGTCACCACATGGTCACGTCGGCGTGGTTGTGTGACTGACCGTGCATGACACCCAAACTTCCGAATCCCAGGTTCCGCGCCCACGCACCCGCTGGCCGCGGGCGGTGACGTTCACCCTGTCGTTGGCCTGGCAGCACCTGCGGTCCGATCCGGCCCGGCTGCCGCTGCTGGCGCTGCGGTTGGCGCCCGGTCCGCTGCGGCGAGCGGTACGCGCCCTGGCCGCACGTGCGGGCGGCAGGGCCCGCGCATACGCCCTGTGGGACCAGGGCAGGCGCGGTGACGCCCGCGAGGCGGTGCTCGCCGCGGCGAGCGGCGCCCCTCCCCGCCGGGTGGGCCGCCTGGTGGCGGCCTGCCTGGCGGCGGGAGACGCGGAGACCGCCCGTGATCTGGTCGAACAGCTCCCGGAGGGTGCCCTTCGGGAGGCCGCGGAGTACCGGACGGCCCTGGCCACGGGACGCACTGTCTCCGCGTCCCCGTCCACGTCGCCTGACCGTCACGGAATCACGTTAACCCGCGATGCCCGAACGCGACCCGACGACACGGTGAACGCTCGGCGACCGGAGGCTCCCGCCGGTGAACGTTGGCGTGTGGCCGAGGACCCGTCGGCGCCCGGGGCGGGGCTGCGGGTACTGCACCTGGTGACCAACGCGCTGCCGCACACCAACGCCGGGTACACGCAGCGCACCCACCGGATCGCGGTCGCCCAGCGCGAGGCCGGGATGGACGTGCACGTGGCCACGCGGGCGGGGTACCCGCTCACCAAGGGCGTACCCGACCCCCGCACGCTGGTGCGGTTGGACGGTGTCGCCTACCACCGGTTGCTCCCGTGGACGGCGCCCGCCGGCCCCGGGCGGGAGCTTGAGGTGGGGGTGCGGATGGCGTCGGAGCTGGTGGAGGCGGTGCGCCCGGATGTGCTGCACGCGGCGAGCAACCACCACAACGCCCGCCTGGCGCTGGAGCTGGGCCGCAGGTTCGGCCTTCCGGTGGTGTACGAGGTCCGGGGCTTCCTGGAGGAGTCGTGGCTGTCCCGCGACCCCTCCCGCAGCGTGGACGATGCCTTCTACCAGGCCGAGCGCGCGAGCGAGACCGAGTGCATGCTGGCCGCCGACCTGGTGGTGACCCTGGGCGAGGCGATGCGCGCCGACATCGAGGCGCGTGGGGTGGCGCGCGAACGCCTGCTGGTGGTGCCCAACGCGGTGGACGCCTCCTTCCTCGAACCGCTGCCGCCGGGCGACGGGGTACGCGGGGAGCTGGAGATCGAACGCGGGGAGTTCGTGGTGGGCACCACCACCAGCTGCTTCGGCTACGAGGGCCTGGACGTGCTGTTGGATGCGGTGGCACTGATGCGCGAGCGCGGGGAGCCGGCCCACGCCCTGGTCGTGGGGAGCGGACCGGAGCTGCCCGCGCTGCGCTCCCGCGCCGACTCCCTGGGACTGGCGGGGGCCGCGCACTTCCCCGGCCGGGTTCCCGCCGACCGGGTCCGCGCCCACCACGCCGCGCTGGACGTGTTCGCGGTGCCCCGTCGTGACGAGCGGGTGTGTCGTCTGGTCACCCCGCTCAAACCCGTAGAGGCTATGGCGGGCGGATTGCCCGTGGTCGCCAGTGATCTTCCCGCACTGCGAGAGATCGTGGAACCAGGAGTGACCGGGGAGTTAATTCCTGCGGGCGAATCGGCAAGTCTAGCCGATGTCCTGACAAAACTCGCTTACAGTCATGAAAAGCGGGCTTCCTACGGCCGTGCAGGTCGCAGCCTTGTTGGCGCGGACCGCACCTGGACCGAGGCCGCATACCGCTACAACCAGGCGTATCGGGTTCTGATTCGAAAAATGACCGAACCAGGCCAGAACCCGTAATCGGGGACAACGCCTGCCTACACTCAGGCGTCCAACGCACTGAGCAATGGCACTCCCCGCTATTTACGCCCGTTCACCAAATGAATGCGAGTGTGACCACAAAGTGGATGCCGCAGCCTCCAACCCAGCACCTGTTTCCGAGCAGCCCGTCGGCGCGGTCAGCGATCTCGTCGTCCTCGGTCTTGGCTATGTCGGCCTGCCGCTGGCGGCCGCGGCCGTGTCCGCGGGCCTGAAGGTCACCGGCCTCGACGTGAGCAGCCACGTCGTCGACGGGCTCAACAACGCGGTGTCGCACGTGGACGACCTTTCCTCGGAGGACGTCCACGAGATGCTGGACCGCGGTTTCACCGCGACCACGGACCCGGCGTGCCTGTCCACCGCGCGCACCATCGTGATCTGTGTACCCACACCGCTCTCACCCGAGGGCGGACCGGACCTGGGCGCGGTCACCTCGGCGGCCGCCTCGATCGCCAAGCAGCTGCAACCGGGCACCCTGGTGATCCTGGAGTCCACCACCTACCCAGGTACCACCGACGAGGTGGTCTGTCCGCTGCTGGAGGAGTCCGGCCTGGTCGCGGGCGCCGATTTCCACCTGGCGTTCTCGCCCGAGCGCATCGACCCGGGCAACCCGACCTTCGGCGTGGTCAACACGCCCAAGGTGGTCGGCGGGCTCACCATCGAGTGCGGGGAGGCCGCGGCGGCCTTCTACGCGCGTTTCGTGAACACGGTGGTGCGTGCGCACGGCACACGCGAGGCCGAGATGGCCAAGCTGCTGGAGAACACCTACAGGCACGTCAACATCGCCCTGGTGAACGAGATGGCCGTCTTCTGCCAGGAACTGGGCATCGACCTGTGGGACTCCATCGCGGCGGCCGCCACCAAGCCGTTCGGCTTCCAGGCCTTCTACCCGGGCCCGGGCGTGGGCGGGCACTGCATCCCCATCGACCCGAACTACCTGTCGTACAAGGTCAAGACCCTGGGGTATCCGTTCCGGTTCGTGGAGCTGGCCCAGGAGATCAACGGCCGGATGCCCTCCTACGTCATCCAGCGGGCGCAGGAGCTGCTCAACGACGCCGGTCTGGCGCTGTCGCGGTCCAAGGTGCTGCTGCTGGGCGTGACCTACAAGGCCGACATCGCTGACCAGCGTGAGTCTCCGGCCCGGCCGGTCGCGCGCAAGCTGGCCGCCAAGGGCGCCACGCTCACATACCACGACCCGCACGTGGAGTCATGGCAGGTGGACGGGGCGGACGTGCCCCGGTCCACTGATCTTGACCAGGCACTGGCCGACGCCGATCTGACCGTTCTGCTCACTGACCACAGCGAGTACCGGCCCAAGCGGTTGGAGGAGTACACACGGCTGCTTCTGGACACCCGGGGTGTGCTGCGCCGCCCCGAGCCCGAGACCGACTCCGTGGCCGGAGTTCCTCCCCAGGTGCGCCGCCACGCCCCACGCGAGGGGCTACAGGTCCTGTGAGCTGAGAGCACACCAGCCCCGAACCGGCACGCCGATCCGGACACCCGTGGTGTCCACCGGCGTGCCTTTTCGTGTTTACGCTTCCCTGACCAAAGGTTCATCTGCTGCACTCTGACCGGCCACCGGGCTTTCCTCGGAGCGACTTCCCCAGTGAATACCGTGTCGGAAGGCCCATACGGCTTCCCAAAAGTGGATGATCATCGTAGATCGCCACAAATTGCCCACATGGCAACACAGGTAGGTGAACTCGATGCACGCGCTTGTGGCCACGGTTGTGCACCACCCTGAGGACGCCCGGATCCTGCATCGCCAGATCCGCGCCCTGCTGGACGCCGGACACACGGTGACCTACGTGGCACCGTTCCGCGAGTGCGGTGTGACCCCGTGGAAGGAACTGCGCTCGGTGGACGTGCCACGCGCCTCCGGACGCGAGCGGCTGGCTTCTCTGCGCGTCGCACGGGCGGTGCTCGCCGAACAGGCTCCGCAGGCCGACCTGCTGCTCTTCCACGACCCCGAACTCCTGCTGGCCCTGCCCTCCAACCGTCCGGTGACGGTGTGGGACGTGCACGAGGACACGGCGGCCGCCCTGCTCACCAAGGCATGGGTGCCCGTACCCCTGCGGCGCCCGCTGGGCGCGGTGGTGCGCTCCTTCGAGCGGCGCGCGGAGCGCCGGATGCGGCTGCTGCTGGCTGAGGAGGGGTATCGTTCCAGGTTCCGCTGCGCACACCCGGTGGTGCCCAACACCACCGAGGTCCCGGAGGCCCCGTCGCGCGATCCGGGCAAGGACCGGGTGGTGTACCTGGGCCAGGTGTCGGAGGCACGCGGCGCGCGCGAACTGGTGGCACTGGGCCGCATGCTGCGCCCGCACGGGATGCGCCTGGAGGTGATCGGCGGCGCCGACGTCGGTGTGCGGCCGCTGCTGCGCGAGGCCCAGCGCGAGGGGGCCCTGCACTGGTACGGGTTCGTACCCAACGACCGGGCGCTGCGGATCTGCGCCGGTGCCGCGGCGGGGCTGAGCCTGCTGCACGACACCCCGAACTACCGGCACTCGATGCCGACCAAGGTCGTGGAGTACATGGCGCACGGCCTCCCGGTGGTGACCACGCCCAACCCCATGGCGCAGGACCTGGTGACCGGCCGTCCGGAGGGGCCGGCTGGCCTGGTCGTGCCGTTCGGCGACGTGTCGGCGTCGGCGGAGGCCGTGCTGCGGCTGCGCCAGGACGAGGGTCTGCGCCGGAGTATGGCGCGCACGGGGCACAGGATCGCGCGGACGTCCTTCCACTGGCCGGTCCAGGCACGGATGTTCGTCAAGCGGCTGGAGGCATGGGTGGACGAGGCGACCGGACCGGCCCCCGTCGTGCCACGTCAGAGGGGCCGCCAGCACCAGCGCACATCCGTTGGTGATTGAATCCACATTTGGGTTCTTAAGAAATATCTTCCTCAGCGAGAGGTGTTGTCGACCGTGCCGGAGCTCATCCGGCCCCGCCGCACCACGAGCAGGACGAGGAAAGACATGACTGACACGCTGGTTCTCGACAAGGTGGCCCAGGACCTTCTGTTCCGCGACGCCCGCACCGCCAACAGCTTCACCGACGAGCCGGTGACCGAGGAGCAGGTGCGCGCCATCCACGAACTGGTCAGGTACGGGCCCACCGCCATGAACAACCAGCCCCTGCGGGTCACCGTGGTGCGGTCCCGCCAGGCCCGAGAGCGCCTCGTGCCGCACATGGCGGGCAACAACGCCCCGAAGACCCTGACGGCCCCGCTGACGCTGGTCCTGTCCGCGGACACCGACTTCCACGAGCACTTCCCGAAGACCTTCCCGGTCGCACCCAACGCCCGGGACGACTTCGCCGGGATGCCCGTCGAGGACCGCGCGACCGCGGCCGACCAGAACGCGCTCCTTCAGATCGGCTACCTGATCATGGGCGTACGGGCCGCGGGGCTGGCCGCCGGACCGATGAGCGGCTTCGACGCCGAGGGCGTCCGCCGGGAGTTCTTCGGTGAGGACTCCTCGCTGCGTCCGCTCGTGGTCATGAACGTGGGCAAGCCGGGCCCGGACGCGTGGTTCGACCGCCTGCCGCGCCTGGAGCACGACGAGGTCTTCACCGAGATCTGATGCGCCGGGACCTGGTCCGCCAGGAGACCGGCCCACCGGGGCCGGGCACCGCCGGGTGCCCGGCCTCTGGCGTGCCCGGCCCTTCGGGGAGGGAGGATCCCGCCCCGGGCCTCAACCGGCCGTGCCCGGCCTCTCTCCGGCGAGGAAGACCAGCAGGCACACGTCGTCGTCGCAGTCCTGGTGCTTGATCATGGAGTCCAGCAGGTCGTCCGCCGCCTTCTCGGGGCCGCTCTCCCAGTAGGGCGGCCCGCCGAAGCCCTCCAACAGCCGGGCGATCCCGTCGTCGATGGACTCCCCGCGCCGCTCCACGAGGCCGTCGGTGTACAGCAGCAGGGCCGAGCCCGGCGGCAGCTCGACCGTCTCGTCGGTGTAGGACAGTTCCACCGGCAGGCCCAGCATTCCACCGGGGGGAAGCTCCACCGCCCGGGTCCTGCCCGTACCGTCCCGCCACAGCGGCGGCGGGTGGCCCGCGTTGGCCATCACCATCCGCTGGTCCCCCGGGCGAAAGCGCACGATGACGGCGGTCGCGAACAGGTCGGGTTCGAGACGGCCCAGGAGCCGGTGCAGGCGTTCCATCAGCACGGCCGGACTCCGCTCCTCCATGGCGTACGCGCGCAGGGCCGTCCGCAACTGGCCCATCATCACCGCGGCGTGGATGCCGTGTCCGGTGACGTCTCCCACCACGCCGATGAACTCGCCCTCATCCAGGGGAAAGACGTCGTACCAGTCACCGCCCACGTTCATGCCCCGCATGGCCGGGAGATAGCGGGCGGTCAGCTCCATCCCCGGGGTGCTGGGCAGTTCGGTGAGCATCGCTCGCTGCAAGGCGGCGGCCGTGTCGCGCTCACGCTCGAAGCGGCGCGCGTTGTCCAGCGACGCCGCGACCCTGTGTGAGAACTCGACCAGCACGACCTCGTCGTCGGGGTCCACCGCGCTCCCGCGCCGCAACAGCATCACACCGATGAGGTCGGTACCCGTGAGCAGCGGCAGGGCCAGCTGACCCTGATCCGCCAAGGCGTCCGTCGGCCTCCGCCGGGCCACGGACAGGAGCACCGCCCCCGGCGGTTCGGCTTCGGACGCGTCGGAGGAGCACAGCTCTCCGCCCTCCCCGAGGAGCCACACCTCGACCGAGTCGGCGTATCGGGGCACGAGGAGGTCCCGAAGTCGGGAGAAGATCTCCGTCTGGCTCAGGGAGGTCATCAGCCTGGCACTGGCCGTGGAGAGGAACGTCAGCCTGTTGCGCGAGGCCTCCGCCTCGTCCCGGGCCGCCCGTTCGGCCGCCAGGAGCCTCCTCTGCCCGTCGCTGGCCTCGGCGAGCTCGGCGTGCAGCGCGAGCACGCCCAGGTTGGTCTCCTCCAGCTCGCGCTGGTGCCACTCCAGGTCACGTGCGCGCTCACTCGACACAGCGGCCACCGCCCCGGCCCGGTTGGAGGTGCGCAGGAGCTCCGCCGAGAGCAGCTCGAGGTCCCGACGCGGTGCCCGGGGCTCCTCGGCCGCCTCCGTCAGGGGTTCGGAGAGGGTGAGCGTGGACGACCAGCGTTCCGTACCGGATCCGTCGCGGACCGCGGCCCTCAGGGCGAGCCCGTCCTCGGCCGACTCCACCACCAGCGAGGCCGTCCCCGCCCTCTCGACCTCCCGCAGCGCGCGCGAGGAGGCGTTGTCGAGGAACTCCAGCCCGGCCTCGTCCGAGATGCGTGCCGAGTCGAGCACGCGTGCCATGGCCGCCCGTGCCAGCGCCACGTCGACCATGCCGTGGCACGGGAGGTCGAACAGCGGTTCCACCATCATCCCCTCCCGTCAGAGCGTACGGTGTGCGTGACCACCGCGATGGCGGTGTCGTCCCTCGGCAGGCGTGCGGCGCTGCCCGCGTCCCGGTACACCGTCCCGGCGATGAGCCCCGCGTCGAGGTCGCGCAGGCGCTCGACGCCCCGAGGCGTCCATCGGCTCGGCAGTCCGTCACTGTGCAACACGAGCATGTCCCCCGCCTCCCACTCGTGCCGGGCCGGCAGCGGCGTGCGCAGGCTGAAGGCCCCCACGATCCCGGGACGGGAGATCAGCGTTCCCCAGCGCCCGCCGCCGTACAGGCGGGCACCGATGTTACCGACGCCGCAGAAGGTGAGGCGGTGCCTGGACTCGTCGATGTCGGCGATCGCTACGGCCGCGCCCCGTGTGCGGCGCAGGGAGCCGTGCAGCCCCCTCAACAGCGCCTCGGGGGCCTCTCCCCCGTTGTTCAGGACGAAGCGCGCCGCCAGGGTGGAGGCCTCCGCGGCGGCGTCTCCGTGCCCGAGCCCGTCCGCGAGCATGACCGTGCGGCGTCCCGCGCCGCTGCGGAAGGCCAAGGCGTCCCCGGAGCGCTTGTGGCCGCTCAGCGGTATGTGCACCCCGCCGGTCGCGAACCGGGTGTCGAAGCGGGAGCGGTCATCGGACCGGGCGAACCGGGCCACGGCGGCCGTGCCCCTTCCCGGGCTGCTCTGGAGCTCGAAGAAGTCGGCGGCCCGCGCGCAGGCTCCCAACCCGGTGCCCAGGGAGTCCTCGGTGGAGAAGCCGTCCTCCATGGCCCTGGGGACGTCGGGGATGCCCGGGCCGTGGTCCAGCGCGAGTATCTGCAGGGCTTGGGCCGTTCCCCAGGGCTCCCGGGCGGCCTCGGCCACGAAGCGTCCCCCTCCCGCGTACCTGCACATGTTGGTCGCCAGCTCGGAGGCGGTGAGGACCGCGGCGGCCGTCCTGGCGTCGTCGAGGCCGAGACTGCGCGCCGCTTCACCCGCGACCCTGGCGGTCTCGGGCACACGCGTGGCGTCACGGACCGTCAGTTCCCAGACTCTGGTCACTCAGACCCCTTGCCTCGCGGGGTACGGATCGGCCCACGAGGTGACCGTGACCCTCGTCCCGCCTTCGGGGCCGCTTTCGATCACGAATTCCTGCACCAGGCGCTTGGAGCCGCCCAACCCCATACCCAGGCCGCCCACCGTGGAGTAGCCGTCGCTCAGTGCGAGGTCCACATCAGGGATGCCGGGGCCGGAGTCAACGAAGCTCACCGACACCCCCTGGCCCGTCTGGCCGTGGACGACGCGGATCTCCGCGGTTCCCCCGCCGCCGTGCAGGAGGGTGTTGCGGGCCAGCTCGCTGGCGGCGGTTACCAGCTTGGTCTGCTGGACCAGGCCGAACCCGGTCCGCTGCGCCAGGGCGCGCACCTGCTGACGAACCGCCGTCATGTCGGTGTCCTTGCGGATAGGCACGTGTGCCGGCGGCTCTTGGGCAGGCCGGCTCACGACATCCCCCGTCGCGGCTGCCCCGTCTGCTCTATGGTGACCCCGAAGCTGGCCGCCGCCTCGGTGACCGTGCGGGCCGTGTCCATGCCCGGCAGGGTCAGACCCAGCTCGACCAGGGTGATGGCCACCGCCGGACGCATACCGACCAGCACGGTCCTGGCCGCGAGGAGGAGCGAGGACTCCGCGACCTCCGCGAGGACGCGCGCGAGGAAGGAGTCGACCATGTCGAGCGTGCTGATGTCGATGATGAGCCCGCGCGAACCGGTGTTCGCCACCGCGGCTGTGACGTCCTCCTGGAGGGCGACGGCCGAGTCGTCGGGAAGCTCGCCCTGGATACTGACGAGCAGCAGTCCGCCGAGGTCGAGGACGGGGATGGTGGAAGGGCTAGTCACGTGCCTGTCCAATCGGCTCTCAGGAGTTTCCTCGCGTGGGCAGTTCCCTGCTCTCCCTGCGTTCCATGGCCCACTCCAGCGCGTCGGCGAGGCTGGCACGGGTGGTGACCGAACTCAGGTCGAGTCCGAGTTGAACGATGGTCTGGGCGATGGCGGGCCGGATGCCGGAGATCACGCACTCCGCCCCCATGAGCCGTGCCGAGGCGACGGTCTTCAGGAGGTGGTGCGCGACGAGCGAGTCCACTGTCGACACACCGGTGATGTCGAGGATGGCGATGGTGGCCTTGTGTTCGACGATGGCTTCCAGAAGGTTCTCCATCACCACCTGGCTGCGAGCGCTGTCGAGCATGCCGATGAGCGGCACCGCGACGAGGCGGTCCCAGAGCTTGATGACCGGGGTCGCCATCTCCAGCAGCTGCTGGCGCTGGCGGGAGACGATCTCCTGGTTCTCCTGGAGCAGGGTGTCGAGGACCATGACCCGGAGGGTCGCGAACAGCGTGACGAGCTGCATGCGGATCTCACAGGCCTCCTCGTCCACGGGCCCGGGGGTGTCCGCCGCCAGCAGTTCCAGTGCTGCCTCGCGCAGGGCCCCGACCTCGCGGTCCACCTGGCCCGTGGACAGGCCCGATCTCGAACGCGAGGCGGTCATCGCTATGAGCTGTTCCCGGATGGGTTGGAAGCCGGCCGCATCCAGGTCGTCGACACGTCCGCTCCCGGCGACGGTGGCGAGGGAGTCCACGACCGCGTGGCAGGCCTCGACGGCCTCGTCCCGAGTGACCGTGAACACGGCCTGGAAGAACGAAAGGTCCGCCCACCGCTGGGCGAGTTGCTCCCTGCGGCGCCGGAGGAGGTCCGCCACGGCTTCCGTACTCGCCCGGGCGGGCCCGGTTGCTCCGTCAGTCATACATCTCCCCCGTGGTAGCTCGGTGTCATCGCGAAGGTGCACCGCGTGCGTTCTTTGCCGCCTGACAATTAACTACCAGACGACCGCCGGTGGTCCGCCGGGCGGACGGAACACGGCACGTGCCGAAGACCCCGGCGACCAGCCGGCACGCTGGATCAGCGGCGTTCACCTCCGTTCCCTCCCCCGCCAGTCGAGGCAGACCACGAGCGCGTCGTCGGTCGCGTCCCGCCCGCCCTGGTACGCGGACAGGTGGCGCAGGACCTCCTGGGGGACGGAGACGGCGGGCAGCAGCCTGGTGGCCAGGACCGCCCGGGCCAGCGCCCTGTCCCCGAAGGTCTCCTTCTCCGAGTTGCCCGGGGCGTCGAACACCCCGTCGCTGACGAAGACCAGCCGGTCACCGGGTTCGACACCGAAGCTCTGCGCGGTGTACACCGTGTCCTCGGCCATTCCCAGGGGGAGCTGTGCCTCGAAGGGCACCTGGTCCACCTGGTCGTTCCGCAGGACGTAGAGGCGGGGCGAGCCGGCGTCGACCGCCTCCACCGTACCCGTGTCGAGGTCGAAGCCGAGGGAGAGGACGTCCAGGTAGCACTCGCCCCCGTGCTGGGCGTAGACGGCCTTGTCCGCGAGGGCGACCTGGTCGGCGAGCGGCAGCCCTCCTCGGCGCGCGTTGCGCAGGGCGTTGACCGCTAGGTTGGAGAGGAGCGAGGCGTCGATGCCCGCGCCCATGCCGTTGGTGATGCTGAGGTTGAGCCGGTCCCGCTCGGCGGACCAGTCGAAGTTGTCGCCGCGTACGGCGTAGGCGGGTTCGAGCTGGGCGCCGAGACTGTACTCGGGGCACTCGTAGGCACGTCCGGGAAGCAGGTCCCACTGCATCTCGGCGGCCAGGGTGAGGCGGTCCCTGCGACGGACCGACCGGTAGAGGTCGGTGTCGCGTTCGGCCACGAGGATCTCGTGGCCGAGCGCGTTGGCGACGTGCGCCAGGTCGTCGAGCATCTGCTTGGAGGGATCGCCCGCCTTCAGTTCGACGGTGAGGACGCCCAACCGGTCACCGCGCGCGCTCACCGGGAGGTGGGCGGCCGTGACAGCGGACTCGGGATCGTCCTCGACGAAGCTCTCCTGGGAGCCGAAGACCCTTCCCACGACACTGTTGAAGACGGAGAAGTCCTCGGTGCACTCGCCCAGCCGCTCGGAGACGTGGCAGAGTACCTTGAGCCCGTAGTCGGCGAGGAGGAGTTCGGCGGACACCGCCCCGTAGTTCTCCGCGAGTGCCTCGCGCAGGACCGCCAGGAGCCCGTGGGGTGCGGCCCCGCGCAGGGCCCGCGCTACGGCCTCGGATCTGTTCACTGTGTCGACCTGCATTTTCTGTGCCTGGTGGGAATGCCCGCGCACCGGCACGGGTACGGTCAGCGGGCATGGAACAGGGTGTTCCGTTATGGTCGTAGAGATACCCGATAACCGGTCACGGCCGGGTATGACTCACAGAAATGACTTGTGAGAGTGGGAAGTGAGTCCTGAATCGCAGGAGCAGACAGCTGAGACGGCCCGTGCCGCCTCCGCCCTCACCGAGCTGATGGAAGTGCTCTGGGGACGTGGGCGTGAGGTCGCTTCCTCCCCGGTCTCTCCCTCGCAACTCAAGGTCCTCTTCGTCCTGGAGGAAGAGGACGGCGTAAACCTGCGAACCGTGACCGACCGCCTGGGATCCACCCCCCCATCCGTGAGCAGGTTGTGCGACCGCCTCCAGGCGGTCGGCTTCGTCAGTCGGACCGCGAGCCCGAACAGCCGACGGGAGCTGAGGCTCTGGCTCAGCGAGAGCGGCCGATCCTTCCTGCGTGACCTCAGGGCCCGCAGGGAGGCGGAGCTCCACGAGGTCATCGCCCGCATGCCCCCGAAGAAGCGGGCGATGCTCCTGGAAGGACTCGTGTCCTTCAGCGAGGCGGCGGGCCACTCCGACACGCGCTCCGGTGGTTCCGGACAGCCGACCTTCCGTACGGCCTGAGACCGCTGGCACACGAGTCGGACGGGCAGCCCGGCATCGCTCGCGAAGGGGTTTCCGCCTCCCCGCGCCGCCCGGGGCCGCGCCCGTCTGCCGGAGCAGGCGCCCCAGTCACAAACAATGCCGACAAGAGCAACTATTGTCAAACAGCAACAATTAACCATCGGCAGGGCGGCTTCTGTGTAGGCGCCCGTCGCGCTGGCTGGTGGGGCCGGTCAGCTCCGGGGGCGGTGACCGGCTCCTCCAAGGGGATTGCCGTGAGGATCAAGCACGACGACGGCGAGGCGGCCGGCTTCAGGTCCGCGCCCACCAGCCGCTCGCCGGACGCGCGGATCTCCTGCGGTGCGGACGGGACGGCTGCGCCGAAGGACCAGGACGCGTCCGGGTACCACCGCCGCGCCGGGGGCCGTAGGTGGTGTCGTAGCCGCCGGACAGGTCGCCGCCGAGGTCGACCCGCTCCTGGCCGCGGTGCGAGAAAACCACGGCGCACGCCGGCCGGCACCGGCCCCGGGGAGCGTTCGCCAGGTGCCGCAGCGGCTACAGCGAGGCGGGGGACACGCTGCCGTCGCCGAGGGGCGACGGTGATGGTGTAGTCGCCGAACGGCGCGCCCGTCCCACCGTCGGCGGTCAGTGACCGCCGAGCGGACCCGGGGCGGTCAAGGCGCCGTGTCCGTGTTCGGCCCGTCATGACCGTCAATCACAGAGCGGCCTTCGGCCCATGAACGGTGCCCGGCCCCTCTCCCGTCCCGACGGCTCCTGCCGCCGGGTCTCCCGGTCCGGCCCTTCCGTCGCCGCGAACGGCCACCGGGATCCCGGGCGGGTGCCCCACGAGCTGCTCGGCGGCGGCCACGACGCCGACCGCCAGCAGGGCTGCCAGGAGGAGGATGGCGACGGTGGGCAAGGAGATCATGTCTGCTCCCGGGGCGGAGTGACGGGATCGGTCAGATGATGGGCGGGCGGCCGGCCCGGGTCATCCGCCAGGCGGTCGACCAGCGGATCGGGGTGCGCGGGCCGGCGTTCTCACGCCAACCATCGCGGAAACCGGCGAACCAGGAGCGCAGCGCGGTCCGGTCCCGCTCCCGCAGCACGGTCAGCCCCATCCAGGTGGCCAGGTAGGCCAGGGCGAGGAGCCACGGCAGGTTGCGCCGGGCCAGCCACACCCGGTTGCGGGCGTTGAGCCGGTAGAAGTTCTCGTGCCGGGTCGGCGCCACCGCCGGGTGGTACATCACCGCGTCGGCGTCGTACTCGATCCGGTAACCGGCGTCCATGATCCGCCAGGCGAGGTCGGTCTCCTCGTGGGCGTAGAAGAAGTCGCCGGGCAGACCGCCCCCGGTCTCGAAGGCGGTACGGCGGATCGCGCACGCCCCGCCCAGGAACGTGGTCACCGCGCTCGACTTGCGGGAGTCCCCCACACGCAGGCGCGGCACGTGGCGGCGCTGGTCGGGGCCGCCGTCGGGGTCGGCGATCCGGAAGGACAGGGCGCCCAGCGACGGGTCGGCGGCGAAGCGCTCGCGCACGTGGCGGGCCAGGTCCGTGGAGCGGTACCAGCCGTCGTCGTCCAGGAACAGGATGATGTCGCCCCTGGTCGCCCGTACCCCTCGGTTGCGCCCCTCGGGGATGCCCACGTTCTCCGGCAGGCGCACCTGCGTGACGCCCTCGGGCAGCTTCGGCAGGTCCGCGCCGTTACTGACCACCACGACCTCGACGTCCGCGTCCTCCTGTTCGAACACGCTGGTGATCGCCCTGCGCAGTTCGGCTGGGCGGTTGCCCATCGTGAGCAGGATGCAGGACAGGGTTGGCGCGGACACCTGGGAACGGCTCCGTTCGGCTCTGGACGCTCGGGGGTGCTCCTCACCGGGCGCCCGGGAGGAGTTCTCGGACTCAGGGTTTCCGGAGCTCGACGAGGACGGAGTCACGGGTGTGGCCATGCTTGCGACCGTTCAGTGGACGACATGTTGCTGGAAGGTTGACACATGCCAACGCTCGCAGAAACAGACTAACGAAAGAATAAATAGAAGGTGTACGGGGCCGTAAACAGGGTAACCTGCACGGCCCCGTATATGACGCCAACGTCACTGGCGCGTTATCCGTGTCATCGGAAAACTATTCGAGGCGCCGAGAGGCGAGCACGCTCACGAAGTGCGCGAAGCTCATCAGCGCGCCCACGGCGGCGCACGCCGCCACGAGGATCCTGGTAGCCGTCAGGTCGCCGAGGAAGGCGTCCACGACGGCCGCCACCACGACGATCAGGGACAGTTCCACCGCCTGGATGAGGCGGTGGACCCTGAGCGCGGAGGCCGCGCGCCGGGCCAGGCTCAGACCGGACGAACGCGGACGCATCGCCTCGTCCGAGACCTTCTCCGGCAGCCCCGCCTTGGCGCGCGCCACCACGACGTTGTCGGTCTCGGCCTTGATCAGCGCGACGCCGATAGCGGCGGCCATCCCCAGGATGACCCAGCCGCCCGCTTCCCACTCGCCCTGGGCGCGCAGGCCCAGTCCGATCAGAAGCGCGATCTCGGATACGTAGTGGCCGATCCGGTCCAGGTAGATGCCGGCCACACTGGTGCGGCCGGTGTAACGGGCCACCTCGCCGTCGGAGCAGTCCAACAGCAGGTACACCTGCACGAACAGCGCCGCCACGATCGCCGACCACAGGCCGCCGAAGGCGACCACGACCCCGGCCAGAACGCCGAACACCATCATCAGGTAGGTGATCGGGTTCGGGGGGACGCCGAGCCGGACGAAGAACGTGGTCAGGTACGGGGACAGGTCGCGCATGTAGAGGCGGCCCGCCCAGTGCTCCTCGTTCGTTCTCTCCTTGATACCGGCGGGCTGGCCACCCGCGCGGACCTCAGTGACCGACGGCTTCGACATAGTCCTTGACGCTCCGTCCGATCTCGTCCTCGGAGAGGTTGAGGTGTTCCAGGATGGTGAATCGGCCCGGACGGGTGTCCGGCGCGTGGGCCACCGCCCGTGCGAACTCCGCGCCGTCGAGTCCGACGTCGGAGGGCACGATGGGCAGCCCGTGGCGAACCAGGCAGTCGCGGATCTCGCGCATCCGCGCCTCCGGCCAGTCCATGTGGCGCATTCGCAGGAAGGACGCGTACAGCGCGCCCATCCCGGCGAGCTCGCCGTGGTTGCTGGTGCCCGGGTAGAGCTGGGTGACCGCGTGCAGGATCTCGTGGCACGCGCCGCTGGCCGGGCGGCTGGACCCGGCCACCGACATGGCCATGCCCGAGAGCACCAGGCCCTCGGCGAGCACCGTGAGGAAGGCGTCGGACTCCACCGAGTCGGGCCGGTGCAGTACGGCCTCGGCCGCGACCCTGGCGAAGGTGACGGACATACCGTCCACCGGCTCGCCGTTCACCCGGCCCGCCAGCTCCCAGTCCTCGATGGCGGAGATGTTGCTGATCACGTCGCCGACACCGGACCGGACCAGGTGGGAGGGGGCAGCCTGGACGTAGTCGACGTCGATGACCACGGCGAGGGGCATGGTCACGCCGATGGACGGCTTGCCGCCCTCGTGCTCCAGGGAGCTGACCGGGGAGGCGATGCCGTCGTGCGCCAGGTTCGTGGCCACGGCCACCATGGGGATGCCCGCCATGGTCGCGGCGAACTTGGTGACGTCGATGGTCTTGCCGCCGCCGATCCCGGCGACCGCCTCGTAGGCACCGGAGCGGAGCTTCTTGCCCAGCTCGGTGGCGGCGTCGACGGTGCCCTCCTCCACCTGGAAGACCTCGCAGTGGGGCAGATCCAGCTCGGCGGCGATCTGCGCGCCCTGGCCCGGACCCACGGCCACGGCGATGCGGCCCTCGGTGGCGATCCTCCGGTCGGCGAGCAACGTCCCCAGGGAGGAGACGGCCCCCCGCCGGACGTCGATCGACAGCGGGGAGGGAAGCATGCGGGCTAGTAGTGGCATGCGATCTCCCTCGCCTTGGCCAGATCGTCGTGGTCGTCGACCTCGACCCAGTCCACCTCGCCGATGGGCGCCGCGGCGACCTTCTCTCCGCGGTTGACCAGCTCCTGGTAGCCGTCCTCGTAGTACAGCTGCGGGTCGCGCTCCCAGGTGGCCTTGAGGGCGTCGGCGAGACGGGCGTCCAGGGAGCCCTCGATGAGGGTGGCGCCGATGTACTCGCCCGCCGCGGCGGCCGGGTCCATGAGCTTGGTGATGCTGCGCAGGTGGCCCTCCCCGTCCAGGGTCACCTTCATCTCCTCGTCAGCGAGGGTTTTCACGTTGTCCACCGCGAGGAGGAGTTCCGGTCCCCGTGCGGCGAGTAGCGTTTCCTCGACGCTCACGGGGTGAACCGTGTCACCGTTTACCAGGAGGACGCCCTCGGAGAAGAACTCGCGCGCGGTCCACAGGGAGTAGGCGTTGTTCCACTCCTCGGCCTTGTCGTTGTAGCTGAGGGTGAGCTTGACTCCGTGGCGCTCCTCAAGGGCCTCCTTGCGCGCCTCGACCGCCTCGGCACGGTAGCCGACCACGACGACGACGTCGGTGAGCCCGGCCGCCGCCAGGTTGCGCAGTGAGATGTCCATGATGGTCGTCTCACCGTCAACGGGCACCAGTGCCTTGGGCAGAGTGTCGGTATAGGGACGTAGACGGCGCCCCGCGCCTGCGGCGAGAACCATTCCGAGCATGAGGGTGTGTTCCTCCTTAGGTCGGGAAGGCTCTCACGCCTCCCCGTTCGTTCCGGCGGCCGGTCGGCCCCCGTCTGCGTGGCCTGTCCTGGTGGTCCCGTGGTCGGCCCGGCCGCTGTCGCCGGGGGTGGCGCTGACGCGCACGTCGGCCACCGGTGTCGCACTCCAGGTACGCACGGCCTCGCGGACGAGCAGGGCCGCCAGGTATCCAGCGAGTATGCCGTAGGCGGGTGTGAGCGCGTGGAACGCGCCCCCGACCGCGATGACGAGCATGCGGCCTTCCCAGCCCAGAGCCGCAGCGCGCACGCTCGCCGCCCGGGCCGCGCCGGCCGCGGAGCGTGTCACGGCGTCGCGGTGGTGGCAGGCGACCACCATCAAGAGTACGAACACCAGGGGACCTGGTACGCCGGACGCCAGCCCCAGGACCGCCAGGTATCCGTACTCGGTGAAGCGCAGAACGGGTGGCACGAGCCAGTCGAACCGTCCGTCGTGGGGGTGGCCAGAGGCCAGTCCGGACAGTAGCAGGGCAGCGACCGGTGCGAACAGGGTAATGCCTGCCAGCCGTCCGTGGTCTGCCGCGAGGAGCGTCCCGACGACCAGGGCGCCCGTGAGCGCGGGAAGCAGTGGCGGTACCGCCCCCGGGGCGGCTCTGCCGAGCAGGGCTGAGAGAGGGCCGTCGTCGCGGAGGATCCTCAGGTCGGGGAGGACGGGGTCGATCCGCCCCCGGGCCTGTGCCCCGCCAGGCCCCGTGCTGCCCGCGTTCACTGGTTCGCCCCGAGACCGGCGGGGTTGGTGAGTCGGGCGGTGACCGCGACGGCGCAACCGACGATGAGGGTGACGAAGGCGACGCGCGCGTCCCACAACGTGGCGGTGACCGCGATGGCCAGGAAACGCGTGGGCTGGGAGAAGGAGAGGAGGCTGTAGGCCGGTGCGGGCACGAGCGCGGTGGAGCGTTCGGGGTGTCCTCCCGGCCTGTTCTCCCTGTCCTTCGCGGTCCGCGCCCTCGTTTCCCCAGCGGCCCCTCGGGGTTCGGAGGCCTCCGCCGTCCCAGACGTGGCCGTGTTTCCCGGGGCGTCGTCATCGAGGACCGTGACCGCGGTGGCGCCGAACAGGCGCGAGGTCAGTTCGGGGTCGCTCTCGCGTGACCCGTGGGTCGGTTGTGGCGTGAGAGCCCCCAGGAGGCCGCCAGTTCGCCTCTGGGGGGAGAATACGGGACGTTTCGAGTTCCAGTCCGGCTCCGGAGCTCCTGGGGCTGGTCCGGCGGCCAGAAGCGAGTCCCGCAGGGCCAGTGCGATGAGGGCTCCCGCCGCCCACCCCCACGCGCCGCTGGTCCCGGCGGCCACGGCGCCGGCCGCCAGCCCGAGGTGGACCGCGTATTCGCGCAACCGCGACAGCATCGCCACGAGCCACAGGGTGAGGGCGTCGCGGCCGTGCGCGCGCATGCGGTCGCGGACCGCGTCGCAGAACAGGACCGCGCCCAGGAACGCCGACCCCGCCAGACCGCCGACCGTGTCGGCCCGGGAGAACCAGACCGCCGCACCGACCGCCGCCAGGACCCCGATCCGGGCCATCCCGGCCCGAGTGACATGTCTGCCTTCCAGCATCCGCGCGGTCAGCCGCGCCACCGTGCCGCAGTCGGCCATGGACGTGCCCTCCCCAGTTCTGCTGAGGGACACCGTTTCTCACGTTGTGTAGTCATTCAACCACTGACACGCGTATACGGCCGTTCTGCCTTGGCGGAGGGGGTACGGGACCTTTGCGGACGGGTGCGGGCACAGGAAGCGCGCACCGCCGGAATCCTCCGGCGGTGCGCACATCGAAAGGCCCGGGCGGCCGGGGCCGGGACGGGGGACCGCCCCGTCCGTGCCCGGAACGGGGGCGGGCCGGTGGGAAAGGCCCGCTCAGGCGGCCTGGCCGCCGTCGTTGCCGTCGGTGCCGTCCTTGCCCCGCTCCGTCTGCTCCTTGGCCTGTTCCTCACGCTTCTTCTTGTCCGCGTCGCGCTTCTTGCGCTCAGCGATCTCCGCCTTGGTGTCCTCGTTGTAGGCGGCGAGCGCGGCGTCGATGTCGGTGTCCAGGGCGAGGCTGCCGCCCTTGACGTACAGGCCCCGGTTGCAGAACCGGCGCAGGTCGCTCTCGTTGTGCGACACCAGCACCATCGTGCGCTGGTTGGCCAGCATCCGGTCGATGGCCTCGTAGCACTTGCGCTTGAATGCCTTGTCCCCCACCGCGAGCACCTCGTCGACCAGCATGATCGGGTGCTCCAGCTGGGAGATCAGCGCGAAGCCGAGCCGCACCTTCATCCCGCTGGAGTAGTGGCGCACCGGGGTGTCCACGAACTTCGACTTGATCTCGGCGAAGTCGATGATCTCCTCGAAGCGCTCGTCGATCTGCTTCTCGGTCATCCCGTGCAGGGAACCGACCAGGTACACGTTCTCGCGCCCCGTGAGGTTGTCGTTGAAGCCGGCGCGCAGCTCCAACAGCGGCGCGACCTTGCCGTGGACGTGCACCTCGCCCTCGTCGGGGAGGAGTACCCCGGCGATCATCTTGAGCAGGGTCGACTTGCCGGTGCCGTTCTTTCCGACGATGCCGACGCACTCGCCCCGGCCGACATCGAACGTCACGTCGCGCAGCGGCCAGAACTCGTCGCCCTCGGCGTTGGGATCGCGCTTGGTGCCGTGGATGAACATCTCGCGCAGGCTGCGCTTGCGGCGGCGGTTCACGGCGAACTTGACACCGAGCCCCTTCGCCTCGATGACCGGCCCGGTGGTGAGCCCGGCGCCGTAGGTCGTCTGCGCCATCACAACTCCTTCAGGACGGACATCTCCAGACGGCGGAACGTCCAGTATCCGATGATCAGCATCAGAATCGAACCGACCACCGATGAAACCAACGCGAGAGTGGTCGGGGTTAGTTCCTCGAAGCCCGCGAACCACACGGCGCGGTGCATCTCGAAGATACCCAGCAACGGGTTGAGCTGGTACAGCGTCTTGGCCCAATCCGGAACGGCGTCGGCGGTGAGCACCAGCGTGGCCGGGAAGAGGATCGCCGAACCGTAGAACAGCAGGCGCGAGGCGATGCGCACCAAGCGCTCCACGTCGCGCAGCAGCACGTTGACCGCGGAGAGGAACAGGGTGAGGCCGAGCCCGAACACGAACTGCAACACGATGGCCAGCGGCAGCCAGACGAGCAGGCCCTCCCACGAGGGCCTGCCGCCGAGGGCGATCACGAAGACGATCAGCACCGGCCAGGTGAGCAGGTACTCGATGAGCTTCGTGCCGACGGTGGCGGTGGGGAAGATCTCCCTGGGCACCTTCATGGTGGTGATCAGTTTGGCGTGCGTGATCATCGCGCGCGGCGCTTCGGACAGGATCGCCCCGAAGGTGTTCCACGGCAGGATCCCGGCCACGAGGAACAGCAGGAAGCCGCCCTGTGCCTTCGCGTCATCCGGCATACCCCGGGTGGCGTCGAGGATGACGCCGAAAACGAAGAAGTAGACCATCGTCAGAGCCAGAGGCTCCAACATCGTCCACGCGTACCCCAGTACGGACTGCTGGTACTTGACCTTCAGGTCGCGCCGGACCAGGAGGCCGACGACCTTCCGGTGCTCCCAGACGGCCAGCGCCCTTGACGCCACCGCCACCTCCAAGGGTTGATGTCTCGTCCGGTCCGTGGTGTGCCGGACAGGCGTGCTCGTACTCGCCTGCGCGCACCGGTCGACGTACGCGGTCCACCCCGCACGTACAACGAGGCGGGGGAGCGTGTCCGGGCGACCGGGGGATGTCACGGACCGCGCCCGGTCCCACGACCGCATCTCGGAGGAGGTCTGTGCCGGGCACGCCATACAGGCGTCCACAGGTTACCGCTGCCAAAGACGTGTCGCGCCATCCCACCTGTCACGAATGCGTGGTCTGTCCCCTCCCCTGGTGCGGCCCCGAAACAGCCCGCCCGGGGTCGGCTGTCGACTGATGAGAGCGCGGCGAGAGCCGTGCGTGGACGAGAGCTGCGCGAAGCGGCCGTTGAGGGGTTGAGGGGTGTTGGGCGACGGGTGGGCGCGCAGCAGAGCACGTGTCCGCCGGACATGCCCTAGCCTCCGACGGAGAGGGTGGCCGCGGACGAGGGAAGAGGTGGGGTCATGCGCCCGCGTGTGATCGCGGCGGTTCTGGCCGGAGGGGTCGGCGCACGGATGGGTGCGCCCTCCCCCAAGCAGCTGCTGCCGCTGGCCGGGCGGCCCGTCATCGAGCACGCGATCGCCGCGTTCGAGGCGTGCCCGGACGTGGACGAGATCGTCGTACTCATGGTGGAGGAGTACCTGGAACGGGTCGGGGACATCGTCACCGCGGCCGGATTCACCAAGGTCGGCGCGGTACTCCCGGGCGGCGCGACCCGCACCGACACCTCCCGCGCCGCCCTGGCGGCGATGGGGCACGCCGCCGACACGGACCTGGCGCTGCTGCACGACGCCGCGCGCCCGCTCGTGCGCCCGGACACGGTCAGCGCGTGCGTGTCGGCGCTTCAGGAGGCGGGCGCGGTCGGGGTGGCGGTGCCCAGCGCCGACACCGTGGTGCGGGTGGCCCCGGGCCGGTCCGGCGGCGAGGCGATCGCGCAGGTACCGCCGCGCGCCGAGCTGCGCAGGATGCAGACCCCGCAGGGTTTCCGGCTCGGTGTGGCCCGACGTGCCTACGAGCTGGCGGCGGCCGACCCCGGACTGGTGGCCACCGACGACTGCGGCGTGGTGCTGCGCTACCTGCCGGAGGAGGAGGTCCGGATCGTGCCGGGCGATGAGGCCAACATCAAGGTGACGAATCCGGCGGACATCGAAATCGCCGAGACACTGCTGCGCCGGACGCACGGGCGCGCCACCATGCCGGAGGCGGGCGCGTGAGCCGGGTGTTCGAGGCGACGGAGGTGATCGGCCACCGGGGCGTGGGCCGCGGTGTGGTCGACGGTGTCCGGGAGAACACGGTGGAGTCCTACGCCGCCGCGGCACGGGCCGGGGCGGACTGGATCGAGATCGACGTGCGCCGCACCGCCGACGACGCGCTGGTGCTCCACCACGACGCCGCCCTGGACGACGGCCGGGCGATCGTGGACGTGACCGCGCGCGAGTGCGCCGAGGCCGGGCTGGCCGGACTGGACGAGGGGCTGGCGGCGGTCCCGGCGGGGACTGGCCTGGACGTGGACGTCAAGTCGGTGATGGAGGACGCGGTCGACGCTCCGTCACGGCGGACGGTCTCCCTCCTCCTGCCGTACCTGCGCCGTGAGGCGAGGCATCGCCGAGTGTTCGTCTGCTCTTTCGATCCCGGGGTCCTGCTGGCCGTCCGTGACGATGCCCCCGGAGTTCCGACGGCGTGGATGCCGTTCGTGCGCAACCCGCTGGACCAGGCGGTGGCGGGCGCCGCCGGGATGGGGTGCCCGATCGTGGCGATCGACGCGCGTTCGTTCGGGCTGACCGGGGACGCGCCCCGCCCGGGCCGCCGTCCGGTGGAGTACACCGTGGACCTGGCGCACCGGGCGGGGATCGAGGTGGTCTCGTGGTGCCCGGACCCGGTGGACGCGGCCCGGTTCGCCGGGGCGGGGATGGACGCGATCGTGGTGGACGACGTGCCCGGGACGGTGTCCGCCCTCAAGGGATCCGGCAGCGGCGCCGGGGGCTCCTGAGCCGCTCCGGCCCCGGAAAGGAGCGGCCGAGCCCGCCGGAGGCCTCAGATCCGGTCGAGGAGTTCGGCCTTCTTGGTGAAGAACTCCTCGTCGGTGAGCAGCCCCTTGGCGTGCAGCTCGCCCAGGCGTTCGATCTGCCGGAAGATCCACTCGTTGTCGGGGTCCTCGGGACCGGTTCCGATCCGGCCTACGCCCGCGGCCCACACGTGGGCGGTGATGGTCGCGGCCATCAGCAGGGTGTCGAAGGACTCGTCCCCCTCGTCGGCGAGGAGGACGTTGAGGTCCTGTTTGGGCTTGGCCGGCCTCTCGCTACCGCTGGTGGCGGTAACCAGACGAAGGTAGCCCCACTCCCAGCTGTCGGCGGGCGTCCACTCCGCGCCGGTGACCTCGGCGACGGCGTACTCGCGGCGCTGCACCTTGCGCTTGCGTCCGCTGGCGGCGCCGCCGGACCAGACCAGGCGCACGCGGGAGCCGTCGACGGTCGCGGTGCCCTCGGAGGTCTGGATGTGGAGGGGCAGCCGGGGGACCAGGCGGGTGGCCGTGTCGGGGGCGGGCGGACCGGTCTGCTGCTCCGCGGCGAACCGCATCTGGTCGGCCATGTACTCGGCGACCAGCTCGGTACCGGCCTGGCCGGTGAGCCGGAACGGCTGGGACTTCTCCCGGAGCATGGCTCCGACCGCCGTGTAGGGGTCCATCCGGTCGCGCAGGCGCAACTGGAGGAGCCATCCCTTCTTACGGCCCGCGCCGGGCTGGAAGTCGACCCCGGCGATCGCGCCCACGGGGATTTCGAGCTGGCCGAGCCGCTTGAGCAGCGGGTCCTTGAACCAGCCCCGGGTCTCGTACCTGATGGCGACCGACACACCGTCGAAACGCCACACGGCCTGGTCGCCGCGCAAGTCGTCCATGACGCCCACTCTCCGTTCCTGTTCCCCCTGCCTAGCAGAAGGCCCGTCCTCCCGCGAAGGCGGACCGGGGCCGGAAGCGGCCGACCGCGCCGCTTCCGGCGGCTGGCCGTCAGGCGCGGCTGGCCTGCGCGGTGCGCGAGTCCGAGCCGAGTCCGGGAGGACTGGTGATGAACCCCGCTCCCCACGACATGTGCATGGTGGCCAGCGCGAGCGGGATCATCGGCAGGCTGGCGGCGGGCAGTCCGCGGCCGAGCGGCACCGACGCGGCCGTGACCAGGGCCAGGTAGGCGGCGGGGACCAGGAACAGGGGCCAGAGGAAGAAGCCGCCGACCAGCCCGGTGGCCGCTCCGGCCAGGGCGACGGGCGGGGCCAGGTAGCGCAGGTTGATGGTGCCCCTGTGCTGTCGGGCGACCACTCTGCGCCAGCGGCCGTAGTGGAAGTACTGCTTGGCGAGCAGGCGCACGTTGCGGCGGGGGCGGTAGGAGACCCGCATGCGTGGTTGGAACCACACCGTGCCGCCGGTGGTACGGATGCGGTGGTTCATCTCCCAGTCCTGGGCGCGCAGGAAGGCCTCGTCGTAGCCGCCGACCCGCTCCAGCGCCGACCGCTGGAAGACGCCGAGATAGACGGTGTCGACCGGACCGCCCTCGCCGCCGGTGTGGAAGCGTGCGTTGCCCACGCCCACCTTGGAGGTCATCGCGGCGGCGACGGCCTTCTCCCAGGCGGAGACGCCCTCGGCGGCCATGATGCCGCCGACGTTGTCGGCACCGGTCTCACGGAGCGTCTCGACGGCCACTCGCAGGTAGTCCGAGGGCATCATGGCGTGTCCGTCGATGCGGGCGATGATGTCGTGCGAGGAGGCCGCGATGGCGGCGTTGAGCCCGGAGGGGGTCTTGCCGGTGGGGTTGTCGACCACCCTGACCCGGGGATCGGCGGCGGCGATGCCGTCAGCGACCTCGCGGGTGCGGTCGGAGGAGGGACCGACCCCGAGCACGACCTCCAGTTCACCCGGGTACTCCTGGGCGAGGACGTGCTCCACCGCGGCGGTGAGGTGGCGCTCTTCGTTGAGTACGGGCATGACGACGGAGACAGGCGGCCAGGACACGGGCACTTCCCAGGATCAAGACGTGTCGGGACTGCGTAGGAGCTTGCCGTACGCGCGTCAACGGTACTGCACACGCGCGGCCCCGTCGGCCCGGCGAAGCTCTCCGGACCTCTGCCCCGCCCATGCCGGTGCAGGCCGTTTCTCCGCTCCGACCAGGAGCTGCGGTTACGCGAAGGCCCCGGATGCGTCCCGGGGTCGTGTGGCGGGCGGGAACTGATCCACCATCCGCCGCGTCATACGTACAGGGCATGCGCACAAAGGGGAAAAACAACACGCCGGGACGGACATCCAGTGTGCTTGGACGCAACGGGTGACAACCTAGAGGTAAGGACACCGTTGATCGGGTGGGACGGGGACGCCGATGAGCGACGACAGCGCGGGACGGCACGGACCAGCGGGAGGGTTCCACCGCAAGCGCTCCCAGCCCCTTCCCCCCGAACGCTCCCCCAGGTCCGGGCGGGTGACCGTGCCCAGTCCCGCCGTCCGGCGCCGCCGTACCGGCCTGCTGCTGATGAGCGCGCTGTCGGTGCTGGTCCTGTTCGCCTCGGGGAGCTCGTGGGCGCTCACCGGCTGGATGTCGGGGACCCTGAACCGGTTCGACGTGTTCGGCGGGCTGTCCGAGGACGGCCGCCCCGATCCGACCGGCGGACTGACCTTCCTGGTGATCGGCTCCGACAGCCGGGACGAGATGAGCCATGAGGACCAGGAGGAGCTGAGCGTGGGCTCCACCCCGGGCCAGCGTTCCGACAGCATGATGCTGGTGCGGCTCAACCACGAACGCGACCGTGTCACCGTCGTGGGTATCCCCCGCGACCTGTGGGTGGACATCCCCGGCCAGGGCCGGGACAAGATCAACGCCGCCTACGCCTACGGCGGCCCACAGCTGGCCGTGCGGACCGTGGAGTCACTGAGCCGCGTCCGTATCGACCACTACGCCGAGGTGGACTTCCACGGCTTCGTGGACGTGGTGAACGCGCTGGGCGGTATCGAGGTGTGCCTGCCCGAGCCGATCAACGACCCCAAGGCCCAGTTGGACATGGCGGCGGGCACGCACCAGGTGGACGGGACCGAGGCCCTGGCCTTCGCCCGCACCCGCGCCACCGCGCGCGGCGACCTGGACCGGATCGACCGCCAGCAGCAGGTCCTGTCCGCGATGCTCGACAAGGCGCTGAGCACCGAGACCCTCTCCAACCCGACCAAACTGACCGAGTTCCTGGACAGCGCCCTGTCGTCGGTGACCGTGGACCAGGGGCTGGACACCCGCACGATCAACGACCTCGCCTACCAGATGCGCGACCTGGAGATGGGATCGGTCACCTTCACCCAGGTCCCCCTCGCCGACACGGAGTACTGGACCCCGCGCGGGGACGTCGCCCTGCTGTGGGACGAACCCGCCGCCCGCGAGCTGTTCGGCGCGGTCCAGGCCGACGAGCCGATCGCCGAGCCCTCACAGGGCCCCTCCGCCGAGGACGGGTCCGGGCCCGAGCCCGGCGACATCCGGGTGCGGGTCTTCAACGGGATCGGCGCGCCGGGCCTGGGCGCGGAACTGGACGGCGCGCTGGCCGACGCCGGGTTCGAGGTGACCGGCCCCGCGCAGAACTGGAGCTCCAGCGACGTCGCCAGGAGCCAGGTGCGCCACGGGCCGGACGACCGGGCCGAGGCGGAGTACATGGCCGGGATGGTCCCGGGCGCGGAGACGGTGGAGGACGGCACCCTGGACGGCGAACTACAGCTTGTGATCGGGTTCAACTACACGGCGTTCGAAGCCCCGGAGGCCGAGAGCGACTCGCCGGAGGAAGAGCCCTCTCCCGGTGAGGGCTCCCCGGCCGTCTCGACCGCCCGGGAGAACATCTGCGGATGACCCCGAGTAAGGAGGCTTTACCGTGTTTCACCACCTGGTCGGTCTGCTCGCGGGTGCCGCCCTGGCCCCCGTGCTGTGGATCGCCGCCGCATGGTCGGCAGACCTGCTCCCACGAATCGCCGAGGGCGACGTGAGCGTGACGACGGTGTTGTCGGTGGTGGTGCTGTGCCTGGTGGGGGCCGTGTGCGGCTACCTGGTGGCCTCCCGGGTCTCACCGCTGGCAGCCGGGGCCAGCGGGGCCCTGCTCGCGGCGCTGTGCCTGTGGCCGGTCCTGCACCCGGCGTCCATGGGCTCGGCGCTGTCCTGGTTGAACGAGGACAGCTTCCTGTATCCGTCCGGCACCAGCCTGGCCGTGGCACTGCCGCTGGGGACCCTGCTGCTGTTCTCCGCCGCGATGCCCCTCAGGTGGCGGGCCGCCCACGGCACGGAAGCGCCCCCCGGCGGCCGGGGCGTGGCCAGCGCCGACCGGGAGGAGCACCGACGCGCGCCGCACGAGGAGGATCCGCCCGGTGCCCCGTGGAGCGGCGACACCATCCCGGAGGCGGTCCCTGAGACCGTGCCGCCACCGGTCCCGGGCGGCGGCTTCGAGGACGACCCGGACAAGACCACCACGCCCTTCCACCGTGGCGAGGGCGGTGCCGTGTGGGCTCCCCTGGACGATGAGCACGAGGAGGCCAGAGCGCCGCGGGGCCGTCGGCGCTGAGCAACGGCCCCATTCCAGAGATCTCAGACTCACCGGTAACCTGAGCGCCTGACTGTTCACGCGGTGTTCGGTCATGCGCCGCACCCGGCGCGTAGGGTGATGCACCGCGCCCCGGGCACCACCCGCAGGCCGAATCATGTCCGCTTTCTGCCCTCAAACAGGGTGTTGACCGCCTTTGGCGGGCACAACAGCAGCACGGAAGCGGACGAAAGCGAGGAAGGACACAACCAGTGGTCGAAGCGGATCGTATGCGCGTCTCCGTCATCGGCACCGGATACCTGGGTGCCACCACCGCGGCCTGTCTGGCCGAGATGGGGTTCGACGTCCTTGGCCTCGATGTCGACGAGGCCAAGATCGACATGCTCCGCTCCGGCAGCGTGCCCTTCTACGAGCCCGGCCTCGACGAGCTGCTCACCGCCAAGCTCGAAACCGGGCTCCTGCGTTTCACGACATCCTTCGCCGAGGCCGCCGAGTTCGCCGACCTGCACCTGATCTGCGTGGGCACCCCGCAGCGCAGCGACTCCGGCGCCGCCGACCTGCGCTACGTGAACGCCGCGGTGGACCAGCTGGCTCCGCACCTGACCCGGCCCTCCGTGGTCGTGGGCCGCTCCACGGTCCCGGTGGGCACCGCCGCGACCCTGGCCGCCCGGATGGCCGCGCTGGCCCCCGCCGGTGAGGACGCCGAGCTGGGGTGGAGCCCGGAGTTCCTGCGCGAGGGCTTCGGCGTGAAGGACACGCTGCACCCGAACCGGATCGTGATCGGCACCGACTCCCCCCGGGTGGAGAAGGCCGTGCGGGCCCTGTGGCAGCAGCAGATCGACGACGGCACCCCCTTCCTGGTGACCGACCTCCAGACCGCGGAGCTGGTCAAGGTGGCGGCCAACGCCTTCCTGGCAACGAAGATCTCCTTCATCAACGCCATGGCGGAGGTGTCGGAGGTGGCTGGCGCCGACGTCATCCAGCTGGCCGAGGCACTGTCCTACGACGACCGCATCGGCGGCAAGTTCCTGGGGCCGGGCCTGGGCTTCGGCGGCGGCTGCCTGCCCAAGGACATCCGCGCGTTCATGGCGCGCGCCGACGAGCTGGGTGTGGAGCCCGCGCTGTCGTTCCTGCGTGAGGTGGACGCGATCAACCAGCGCCGCCGCGCACGCACCATCGACATCGCCCGCCAGCTGATCGGCGGCAGCTTCGCCGGCCGCACGGTGACCGTGCTGGGTGCGGCGTTCAAACCCAACTCCGACGACATCCGCGACTCACCCGCGCTGGACGTGGCCTCCACCATCGCCTCACTGGGCGCACAGGTGACGGTGTACGACCCGGCGGCGCTGGAGCGGGCGCGCGAGGCGCACCCGGAACTGAACTACGCGGACTCCATGCTGGCCGCGGCGCACGAGGCCGACGTGGTGCTGCTGCTCACCGAGTGGGCGGAGTTCCGCGAGGCCAACCCCGACGAGCTGGCCGAGGTCGTGTCCCGCAAGCGCATCGTGGACGGCCGCAACGCGCTCGACCCCACCTACTGGCGCGCCTCGGGGTGGACCTACCGAGCGCTGGGCCGCCAGTAACCCGACACGTTCGCGGACGGCCGGCCCCTCGGGGCCGGCCGTCCGGCTTCGCCGGCTACCCCGGTTGGGCCGCGGCGGTCTCGCCGGGGTCCGCGGGGTCCGCGGCGGATCCGCCGGTTCCGGCGGGCAGACCACGCAGGGCCACGGCGGCCAGGAGCGCCACCGCCGCCAGGACGCACGCACCGGTCAGGGCTGCTGCGTTGACCCCGGCGGTGTAGGCGGCGAAGGCCGTGTCGAGCAGGGCCGCGGGATCCTCCGAGCGCGGAGCGGCGGCCAGGGCACCGGTGACGGTCTCGGTCGCGGCCCCGCCCGACCCGGGCAGCTCGCGCTCCATCGCGGTGCGGTAGACGGTGGTCGCGGTGGTGCCGAGGACCGCGATACCCAGGGCCGCGCCGAACTCGGTACTGGTCTCGGAGATCCCGGCGGCGGCACCGGCGCGCTCGCGCCCGGCCGTGGCCAGGACCAGGGTGTTGGCCAGGGTCGCGACTACGCCGATGCCGGAGGTCAACAGGGTGTAGCCGCCGATGAACACCACCAGGCGCGTACCTGTGTCCACGAACCCGACGACGGTGAAACCCGCCGCGCCGAGCACCAGCCCCGCCGCCATGAGCGTGCCGGGGCGCGCCCGTGGCGCGGCCAGGCTCGCCAGGGTGGCGCCCAGGGCGGTGCCGACGAACGTGGGCAGCGCCCACAGGGCCGCGTGGAGCGGGCTCAACCCGTGTACCGCCTGGAGGAAGGTGAAGGTCAGCAGGCCCAGACCGGCGGCGGCGAAGGACACGGCGGTGTTGCCGCCGACCGCGGCGGTGAACGCAGGCCGGGTGAAGAGCGAGACGTCCACCAGGGGGTTCGCCGCGCGGCGCTGCCGGACCGCGAACAGCACCAGGAAGGACGCGCCGACCACCAGGGCGACGACGGCTCGGCCCTCGACCCCGTGCTCGGCCACGCGCTTGGCCGCGTAGACCAGACCGAGCACCGCGGCCAGCGAGAGACCCGCGCCCAGCAGGTCGAAGCCGTCGGCATCCGGGTCACGCGACTCCGGGACCAGGAAGGGCACGGCGACCACCAGCACGACCATGAACGGCAGGTTGACGAGGAAGACCGAGCCCCACCAGAGGAACTCCAGGAGCAGTCCGCCGAAGACGGGCCCGGCGACCGCGCCACCGGTGAAGGCGACCGTCCAGGCCCCGACCGCGATGCCGCGCTGCCGGGGGTCGGTGAACATATCGCGGATCAGGGACAGCGTGGAGGGTGCCAGGGTCGCCCCGGCCGCGCCGAGCAGGACCCGCCCCGCGATGAACAGCTCCGCCGTGGGCGCCAGCGCCACCAGCACGGAAGCGGCCCCGAAGAGCACGGCCCCGGTCAGCAGCAGCCGTCTGCGGCCGATCCGGTCCCCCAGGGCGCCCATCGTGACGAGTAGTCCGGCCAGCACGAAACCGTAGACATCCATCATCCACAGCCACTGTGCGGCCGTGGGTTCGAGTGCTCCGGCGATGGCGGGCGCCGCGACGAAGAGCACCGAGACGTCCATGGACACCAACAGCGCCGGGATCAGGAGTAAGGCCAGTCCGGCCCAGATACGGGCGGTGACGCGCTCGCCCCTCGGCCGAGACGGTGGATTCAGTGGGACTCGCATGGATTTGATCGTACGTACGTCAAAATACAGCGTCAATATGTACGTACGTCCAAATGTTAGGATCACGAGCATGAGCCAACGTGACGACCTGCTGATGGGCGCCAAGAAGTGCCTGGTGGAGAAGGGCTACAGCCGCACGACCGCGCGCGACATCGCCTCCGTGTCAGGAGCGCACCTGGCGTCCATCGGCTACCACTTCGGGTCCAAGGACAACCTGCTCAACACCGCCGTGCTCGAGGCCACCAGCGACTGGGGCGACGCCTTCGGGGCCGCCGTCAACGCCTCCCGCGCCGAGGACCCCCCGAACAGGCTGCGGGTGCTGCTCCACTCGCTGTTTCGGACCATGCCCGAGCAGCGCGACCTCCTCGTCGCCAGTGTCCAGGCCTACGCCCAGGCCCAGTTCGACGAGGGCATCCGCGACACCCTCGCCCAGGGCATCCGCGACGGCCGCCGGGAACTGGCCGCCCTCCTCCTGGACGTGGAACCCGACCAGGTCGGCCCCGCCGCCGTCGCCGGGCTGGGATCGATGGCCTACAACTTCGTCACCGGCTACGTCCTGCAATACCTCGTCGACCCCGAGGCGCTCCCGACCGTCGACCAGGCGGTCGAGGGCCTGCGCGTCCTGCTCCCCGCAGCGGACTGAAGCAGGACGGTCGCACCCCCGCCGCCGACGACGCCCCACGACCAACAGCGATGGTCTTGCCCGTACCGGCAATCTCGGCCGCCGACACCGCCAGTACGGGCAAGACCGTCCGGTGAACGTGCACGGTCAGCGGGCTAGAGACCGAAACCGGCGGGCCTGTCCCCGGCCGAGACCTCTCGGCGCAGCCGCTCACCCTTGGTGTGGGCCTGCTCCTTGAGTTCCTCCTGGAAGCGGGCCATGCGCTCGGTCAGCTCGGGATCGTTCGCGGCCAGCATCCGCACCGCCAGCAGGCCGGCGTTGCGGGCGGCGCCCACCGCCACGGTCGCCACCGGCACACCGGCGGGCATCTGCACGATGGACAGCAGTGAGTCCATACCGTCCAGGTACTTGAGCGGCACCGGGACGCCCACCACGGGCAGGGTCGTCACCGAGGCCAGCATGCCGGGCAGGTGAGCGGCACCGCCCGCACCGGCGATGACCGCCTTCAGACCGCGCCCGGCGGCCTCGGTGCCGTAGGCGACCATCTCGTGCGGCATGCGGTGCGCGGACACCACGTCGGCCTCGAACGGGATGTCGAACTCCCGTAGGACCTCGGCCGCCTCCCGCATCACCGGCCAGTCGGAGTCCGAACCCATCACGATGCCCACCACAGGATTCCCCGCGGGGCTCCTGTCCCGGCCCTGGTCCCGCTCGTTGGCGCTCTCGGTCACTGGTCGTCTCCTCGCAGATAAGTGGCGGCGTCCCGGGCGCGCTCCAGCAGGTCCTGGTAGTCCTCGCCCATCACGGTGACGTGCCCGATCTTGCGGCCCGGACGCACGTCCTTGCCGTAGAAGTGCACCTTCACCTCGGGGTCCTTGGCCATCACGTGCAGGTAGCGGCGGTAGACCCCGGGGTCCTCACCGCCCAGCAGGTTGGCCATGACGGTGTAGGGAGCGTTGGTGCGCGGCGATCCCAGAGGCAGGTCCAGCACGGCTCGCAGGTGCTGCTCGAACTGCGAGGTGCGCGCACCCTCGATGCTCCAGTGGCCGGAGTTGTGCGGGCGCATGGCCAGCTCGTTGACGACCACCCCGTCGGCGGTCTCGAACAGCTCCACGGCCAGCATCCCGGTCACCTCCAGCGCCTGGGCGACCTCGATGGCCAGCTGCTGGGCACGGACGGCCTTCTCCTCGGAGAGGTCCGGGGCGGGGGCGATCACCTCATGGCAGATGCCGCCGCGCTGCACGGTCTCCACCACCGGGTACACCGCGACCTGCCCGTGCGGGGACCGGGCGACCTGCACGGCCAGCTCCCGGGAGAAGCAGATCCTCTCCTCGGCCAGGAGCGGCACCTCCTCGGCGGCGGCGCGGTCCACGACCTCGCGGGCCTGCTCCACGCCGTCCACGATCCACACGCCCTTGCCGTCGTAGCCGCCCCGGGCGGCCTTGAGGACGACTGGCCAGCCGTGCCCGCCGCTCTCGCCCCCGGCGAAGTCGACGACGTGGTCCAGGGTGGTGACGGCCCGCCAGCGCGGCGAGGGGGCGTCCAGCTCGGCCATGCGCGTGCGCATGCGCAGCTTGTCCTGGGCGAAGCGCAGGGCGTCGCGGCCCGGGCGCAGCAGCCCGCCCGCCTCCTCCACCGCTCGCAGGACGGGCTCGGGTACGTGCTCGTGGTCGAAGGTGACCACGTCCTTGGCCTTGACGAAGGCCAGGACGTCGTCGAGTCCGCGGTCGTCGCCCAAGGCGACGTCACCACAGACCTGCGCCGCACTGTCGGCGGGGCCGGCCGCCAGTACCGAGAAGTCGACGCCCAGGCCGATGCCCGCCTGATGGGTCATCCTGGAGAGTTGGCCCCCTCCCACCATTCCCACTCGGGGGACGGTGCGGTTACGCTCGCTCACAGTTCCTCAACTCACATGCTGCTCGTCAACCGCGGTGACGGGACGGCCCCGCGCACGGCGGGACCTGGCCGGTTCGGCTCGGAACCCGCGGCCGGGGTCCTGCTCCAGTCCCCGGCTAGAGTCTAGGGCGTGCGCGTGCGACGGCCCGAAGCCCCACCACCCAGTCGGCGCCCCTCCCCGGTCGGCACCACCGATCGGCGCCCCGCCCGAGGCGGGCCATCCCGACCACACCACTGGAGGCTCAGGCCGTGCGTGACTTCCCCTCCCGACACCCCGGGCTCGCCAAGCTCGCCCGCGAACTGGGCAAGTTCGGCTCGGTGGGGGCCGTGGCCTACGTGGTGCAGCTGACGACGACCAACCTGCTGTGGAGCACGGCGGGCGCGGCTCCGCTCACCGGCCAGGTGATCGGGACACTGTGCTCCATCGCGGTGGCCTTCGTCGGCAACCGGTTCTGGACCTTCGGCGACCGGGCCCGTACCGGTTACGGCCGTGAGACGGTGCTGTTCCTGGTCATGAACGGTGTCGGAATGCTGATCCAGCTCGGCTGTCTGGGCTTCTCGGTGTACGCGCTGAACCTCGACGGCCCGCTGGCGCGCAACGTGGCGGGCAACGTGGTGGGTGTGGGGATCGGCACGCTCTTCCGGTTCTTCTCCTACCGGACGTGGGTCTTCCCCGAGCGGCCGGACCACCCGTCCCGCGAACCGGTCCCGTAGGGACGGCCGCGCGGCCGCGTCGGCGGTCGCCCGAGGTCTAGGGACGCCGGCCGGGAGCCGTGGCGGCCACGCTCCTGCGGCGCACCCCGCGACGGCCCGCCAACCACGTCACCATCAGCGCGTACAGCCCCGCCTGGACCACCGTCAGGATCAGGACCAGCGGCGAACCCGCTCCCAGGGGCAGTCCGGAACCGACCACCAGACCCGTACCGATCTGCTCCATGCGCCCCTCGAAGACGCACAGCGTGAACTGCACGAGGCTGTTGACCACGTGCAAGCCGATCGCGGCCTCCAGTCCGCCGGTGTGCCAGGTCAGCCAGGCTGTTCCCAGCCCCATGGCCGCGAGGGCCGCGGTCGTCCAGAGGTCGTCCGGATGCGTGGCCAGGTACAGCGCCGCGTACAGGGTTCCGCTGGCCAGGATCGCCGACCCGGGGGAGCGCAGCACCCGTGACACCGCCGACCCGCCGCCCCGCTCACCGGGTCGTGCGCCGATCGCGCCCACCATCTGCATGAGCAGGCCGCGCATGGTGAGCTCCTCGGCCGCCGACTGGAACGGCACCAGCAGCAGGACGACCACCATCGCCGCGGCGAACACCTCGGTCCCGCCCGCCGCCTCACGGATCACCGGGTCCGGCTGGAGGATCCCCGCCAGGGGCAGGAACGCCACGGCGCACAGAGCGACCGGGAAGACGGCCACCACCGTGCAGCGGACCAGCCAGTCCCAGCGCAGGCGGCCCTCCACCGACAGCAGGGAACCGACCCGGCGCCACTGCACCACGCGTACGAGGAAGAGGACGATGGGGATGAACAGTGCCGATGACAACAGGCCGAAGGCCAGTTCGGCGATCTCGCTGATGGTGACCGATTCCGGTGCCAGGCCGCTGCCGCCGGTAATCGCCACGATCGTTACCGACAGGAGGATCGCCATCCACAGGAAGAACACCAGGACCGCGAAGACGGCCAGGGTCAGCGGCACGGACCACCAACGGAAGCGGGAGGTGCGGCCGAGCCTGTGGTAGGGCTCACCCTCGGGGAGCTCCGCGCAGGCGAACTCGCTGGTGCGCACCGGCCTCGGCGGCGGCCAGGCCCACACGGCCGGATCCCCGCTGGCGAGGGGATGGCCCCCCGGCGGCGTCAGACTTCCCCCGCCCGGCGGACCCGCCCAGGTCTGCTCTTGCGTATAGGAACCGGCGGCCCGCCCCTCCGGCCCATCGGGCTCGGCGGGCCAGGACGAACCAGGCGGTGGCGGCACATTTCCCATCGTGCGCTGAGACTACTATCCGGGCATGTATTGCCAGTGTTAAGGCCACGCCGTTATGGCCTGGCCACGGTACGAACAACCCGCTGCGCACAGCGCGGCGCTGAGCGCCCGGCGTCACGCTCCGCCCCCGGAATGCGGGACGCTCCGCCCCCGTTGAACAGAACGGCCCGTTGGAGTGACACCGCAGGCCGTTGATCCCGTTCCGCTGACCTACGATTGAGTACATGTCCTCCACACCATCCACCGAGCAGGTGCAGCAAGCCCTGACCACGGTGCAAGACCCGGAGATTCACCGACCCATCACCGACCTCGGCATGGTCAAGAGTGTCGACGTCGCCGACGACGGTGCCGTACACGTCGGCATCTACCTCACTGTGGCCGGATGCCCGATGAAGGGCCGTATCGAGAAGGACGTGACCGAAGCGGTGACCAAGGTCGCCGGGGTCACCTCAGTGCGCGTCGAGCTCGACGTGATGAGTGAGGAGCAGCGCAAGGAGCTCCAGAGCAAGCTCCGTGGCGGCCAGGCGGAGAAGGAGATCCCCTTCGCCAAGCCGAACTCGCTCACCAGGGTCTTCGCCGTCGCCTCCGGCAAGGGCGGTGTCGGCAAGTCGTCCATCACCGTGAACCTGGCCGCGGCCATGGCCGCCCAGGGCCACAAGGTCGGTGTCGTCGACGCCGACATCTACGGTCACTCGGTACCGCGCATGCTCGGCACGTCGGCCTACCCGACCAAGGTCGAGGACATGATCCTGCCGCCGACCGCGCACGACGTCAAGGTCATCTCGGTCGGCATGTTCACCCAGGGCAACCAGCCTGTGGTCTGGCGCGGCCCGATGCTGCACCGTGCGTTGCAGCAGTTCCTGTCGGACGTGTTCTGGGGTGACCTGGACGTCCTTCTGATGGACCTGCCCCCGGGCACCGGAGACATCGCCATCTCCACCGCGCAGCTGCTCCCGAGCGCCGAGCTGCTCGTGGTGACCACCCCGCAGCAGGCCGCCGCCGAGGTCGCCGAGCGGGCCGGCGCCATCACCGCCCAGACCCACCAGCGGATCACCGGTGTGATCGAGAACATGTCGTACTACCTGCCGCCGGGCGGCGGGGAGCCGGTGCACCTGTTCGGCGAGGGCGGTGGCCGCACGGTCGCCGACGCCCTCAGCAAGACCCTGGGCACGGACATCCCGCTGCTGGGCCAGGTGCCGCTGGACACCCGCCTGCGCGAGGGCAGCGACGAGGGCAAGCCCCTGGTACTGACCGACCCCGACCTCGAGGCCAGCAAGGTGATCTCCTCGGTCGCCGAGTCTCTGGTCGGCAAACCGCGCGGACTGGCCGGCATGCAGCTGGGCATCTCCCCCGCGGGCCGCTGAGCGCCGGCCTCCCGCCGGACCAGCCCGGCCTCCGGGCAGTACTGGAAGCCATGGACGAGGCCCCCGAGCACCGCTCGGGGGCCTCACCTGTGCGTACGGGGCCGGGGCCGCCCGGTCAGTCCTCGTCGGAGGAGCCCAGTGTGACCGTGACGGTGTCCCGGTCGCCGTCGCGCTCGTACTCGATCTCGGCCTCGTCACCCGGGCTGAGACTGCGCAGCATCGCGAGCAGCTCCTGGCCCGAGTTCACCCGGCGGCCGTCCAGGGAGACGATCACGTCGCCGGACCGAAGGCCCGCCTCGTCGGCCGGACCGCCGCTCTCCACCGCGCCCGAGCCCTCGGCGATGACCGCGCCCGCGATCGGGCTGTCCAGGTCGATGTCGGCCCCGATGTCGGCGTAGCTGGTCGTACCGTCCTCGATGAGCCGCTCCACGACCCGTTTGACCTCGCTCGAGGGGATCGCGAAGCCCAGGCCGATGTTGCCCGAGGGCTCGCCCATGTAGCCCATGGTCACGATCATCGAGTTGACCCCGATGACCCGGCCCTGGAGATCCACCAACGGACCGCCGGAGTTGCCCGGATTGATGGCGGCGTCGGTCTGCAACGCGTAGAAGCGGCTGGCGTTCTCGCCCTCCCCCGAGGAGACCGGGCGGTTGACGGCGCTGATGATGCCTTGTGTGACGGTTGTGGCGAGGCCCAGGGGTGCCCCGATGGCGATCGCCTCGTCCCCGACGATGACTTCCTCGGAATCGCCGAACTCCAGCGGTTCGACGTCGATCGGGTCGTCAAGCGACAGCACCGCGAGATCGGAACTGGGGTCGGCGCCGACCACGGAGGCGTCGGAACGGCTGCCGTCGCTGTACTCCACGATGATGCCGTCCGACTCCAGTTCGGACGAGACGTGGTCGTTGGTCACCACGTAGTCGCCCTCGATGACGAACCCGGACCCGCCGCCCTGGACGCGGGGGTCGGCGCTCTGGATCGCCACCACGCTCGGGCTGACCCGCTGGGCCACACCCGCGATGCTCTCCGGGTCGCGCTTGGGTGCCTCGGGCGGCGGCTCGTTCATGACCGGGCCCTCCTCCGGCACCTCCTCGGCGGTGCCCGGACCGCTGAGGAAGGTGCCGGCGACACCGCCCGCGCCACCGGCGATGAGCGCGACGACGAGCATGCCGGTCAGCGCCATCCACGCCGGGACGCCGCGCCTCCGGGACACGGCGGGCTGGGGCTGCTGGGGCTGGATTGCGGGGTTGCCGGGGGCGGGGAACCCCTGCTGGAAGGACGCTGCGTGCTCACCGGGGCCCGCGGGGGCGTGGTAGGCGCCTGGAGCGCTCCGGCCGGCGGTGGGCGGCGCCTGACCGCTGGGACCGGTGTGCTGGGCGGGCTGCGCGGGCGGGACGGAGCCCGTGGGCGTGCCGGGACCAGCGGTGCCGGAGGGTCCCCCGCCCGGGGGGTGGGCCTGGTGCGTCCGTGGAGCACCGGGCTGCTGCTCCGGGTGCGGGGGGTGGTTCATGGGGGTTCCACTGCCGGGAGGCGGGGTGTGGGGGATCTGTGCGCCGGGGGTTCCCTGACCGGACGGCGGAACCGGGCCCGGGTGTCCGCCGGTGGGGGACGCGGGAGCGGACTCCGGGGTCGCGGAGGGGGGAGGCGGGGCCCCGGAGCCCTGGGGTGATGGTGTGTCGGCCCGCCCGGGCCGCGGGAGGTGTTCCGCAGGCGCCTGACCCGGCGCGCACGCCCCGTCCGGCGCAGCGCTTTCAGGGGGTGTTCCACCGTCCGGTGGGGCCGCCCGGCCGGGCTCTCCCCCGTGCTCCGGACGGCCACTTTCCTCGCTCAAGACCTGCTCCGTATGTCGCTTGGCTTCGGTCGACACGCGGCTCGGCAGAGGCCTAGAGGAACCCCAGCCGGGACAGACCGCGCCGCACTCTGGCCCAGAAACCGGAATCCTTGGGATCCGGCAACGCGGTCACGGCCGATGAGGCCAGCCCCGCGGGGGCGTCGGCGAGCACCGTGTAGACGAAGCCGTCCGCCTGCCACATGCTCTGGTACTGACCCGTGTCGCCGCCGAAGATCGTGTCGTGTTGTGTTGTGACGCCGTCTCCCCCCGTCCCGGTTCCGACGTATCCGTTCCGGAGTGTGGGGGAATGCTCGGTATCCAGCTTCCCACGTTGGGTGAAAACCGACACCTGGGACAGACCATCCGAATAAACCGCGTGTACGACGCGGCGTCCGGCGTGCTGGGTGGACCGGGCATCGACCAGTCGCAGGTTCCAGGACAGGTACTCGGGGAGGGGCCAGTCCTGCCCGCGCAGATCCGCGCGTTCGGCCGGGGTCAGGGCGTCCCCCCAAGGCGAGTCGCCCGCCTCACCGTCGGGCCAGTCGCCCTCCCCCAGGACGAGGCCGGTGAGGCGGACGCTGAGCGCGGGTTCTCCGCTGACCTCATAGACCGTTCGGCCCAGGAGCAGCCCGGTGTCGGTGTCCACCCAGAACCGCCCGGCGACGGTGTCGTCGGCGCGCGTGGCCTCCACCACGCGGGTCTCCCGGCCGTCCAGGTCGGCGACCCCCGCGTCCGAGACGGCGTAGGTGTCCTGGAGCATGCTCAGCAGGCGTTCGTCCAACGACTCCAGGGCGGAGGAGGCGCGCACCACGAGGGCGGCCCCCTCATCGCCGACGGAGGACAGGGCCATACCGTCACCGGGCCTGTTCACCACGCGCACGTGGAGCACCCGGCCCTCTCCGCCCTCCGGTCCGGTCATCTCGCGCACGGCGGAGTAGGCGACCTCGTCATCCGCTGCGGCGGCACGGCGCAGCACCGGCATCCCGTCGTCGGCCCCCTCAGCGGGGACCGCGACGGAGTCGGGGCACGCGGCGGCGGTGAGCAGTAGCGCGCACAGCAACGCCACGACGAGGAGTCTGACCGGAGCGGAGTTCGCGGAGGAGTGTCCCCCCGCGCTCACCGGGTGGTTTCGGAGGAGCCGTGCGGGGCGTCGGCGGTCGCGGGCGAGGAGTCGACCACCGGTATGTGACGGCTGGTAACGGCGTGCTCGACCGCGTAGTCGGACAGGCGGGGCTCGACCACCGGTGTCTCCTCGGAGTCGCCTCCGGCGACGAACGCGCTGCCGAGCAGGGCCGTGGCCACGGCGAACCCCGCGACGGCGTAGCGGCCGCCTGGGAGGTCCGAGAACAGGTGGGCGAGGCGGTCACCGCCGAAACGTCGGCGGTCGGACCGCGCCGCCCGGTTCGGCCCGTCCGGGGTCGAACCGCCCGGCACCGCGGGGGGCGCGGGGGGCGCGGCGGGTGCGGCAGCCGGGTGGCTGCCTCCGGGAAGGCCGCCGAGGGGGCGTGAGGAGCCCAGGGGCGGACGGGCCCCGAAGCCCGCACCACCGGCCGGCGGGCCGGAGGGGCCCCGGCCCGAGGGCCCGGGCCCGGGGTCGCGGGACAGGTTGGTGAGCCGTCCCATGAAGTCCATGTCGGGTTCGGGCTCGCCCAGGCCGTTCAGCCGGCGCTTGAGGCGGCGCATCATGTCGGCTTCGAAGCGGCACGGCTCGCACTTGGCCAGGTGGATGAGGGCTCTCTCGTGCTCGGCCGGGCCCAGTTCCCCGTCGACGAGCGCGGAGAGGCGCTCTCCGAGGTGTCCCATACTCACTCCGCCTCCCCGTTGATCACGTTTCCACCGCTGCGCGTCTTGCTCTTGGCGGCCAGGGACCGCCGGTGCTCCAGGGCCCTGCGCAGCTGGGCGCGGCCCCGGTGGATGCGGCTGCGGACGGTGCCGAGCTTGACGTCGAGCGTCGCCGCGATCTCCTCGTAGGAGAGCCCCTCGATGTCACAGAGGACGACGGGAGCGCGGAACTCGGCGGGCAGCGCGTCCAGCGCGGACTGTATGTCGGCGTCGAAGTGCCGGTCGTCGTAGCGCTGGGCGGGAGAGGGCTCGCGGCCCTCCAGGCGGTCGTCGGCGTTGTCGGCCAGGCCCTCGAAGCGGATGCGGGCCTTGCGCCGGGCCATGTCGAGGAAGAGGTTGGTGGTGATGCGGTGCAGCCACCCCTCGAAGGTGCCGGGGGTGTAGTTGGCCAGGGAGCGGAAGACCCGGATGAAGACTTCCTGGGTGAGGTCCTCAGCGTCGTGCTTGTTGCCGGCCAGCCGGTAGGCGAGCCGGTACACACGCGGGGAGTGGGTCCGAACGACCTCGTCCCAGCTCGGGGGTTCCCATGCCTCGAATTCCACGGCAGGGCCGGACTCTGGCACCGCTGCTCCCTTCATCCCGTCGATTCGCCGCCAGGCTGGTCGGGGGGAGTTTGCTTCGTGGCGATCAACGTACGTTCATCCCGGTTCAACGCCGGAGGACGTGAATTAAGTTCCCGCCGCCACGCTCGGAGTTCGGCCCGGAGCAGGCTAGTCTTTTGCCAGGGACATGACCTGGCCGCGACCACCATCCTACGGTGGGTGACCACCTCCTGGTCAGAGCCCCACCAGACATATGACCACCGCAGTGGGAGGCCGTCATCGCCAGCCCGGAGGAGACAGCGGCCCAGATCACCTGGGTCCGCGCCGAACAGGCCCGGTTCGAGCGGAACGCCATGGAGGACGAGCCACTGGCGGACGCCTATGAGACGGGGAGCCGCTCGGCGGCGCCGCCGGTGGACGCCGCGACGGGCACCGCCCTGCGCTTCCTGGCCGCGTCGATCGGCGCGCGGTCCGTGGTGGAGATCGGCACGGGGTGCGGTGCGTCGGGGATCTGGCTGCTGCGGGGCATGGCACCGGACGGGATCCTGACCACGGTGGACACCAACGCCGCCTACCAGGACTACGCGCGCTCGGCGTTCGCCCGTGCGGGTTTCGGGCCCGGACGCGCCCGCTTGATCCGGGGAACCGCTCTGGAGGTGCTGCCGAGGCTGACCGACGGCGGATACGACCTGGTGTTCGTGGACGCCGACACGGTGTCCTATCCGCTGTACCTGGACGAGGCGCTGCGCCTGCTCCGCCCCGGCGGGATGGCGGTGTTCAACGGCGCCATGGTGACCTCCTCAGAGCCCGACGGGCCGCTGCGCGTGCCCGACCCGCGCGAGAGCGCCGTGCGCGAGGTGATCCGCCGGGTGCGCGAGGAGGAGGAGTTCATCCCCATGCTGATGCCCGTCGGCGACGGGCTGCTGGCCGCCATCCGGTGACCTCGCGCCACCCTCTCGGAAGGGACCGGCCGGGGCGGCCGGTCCACACCCGAACCGCTCCGGAGGAACACCCCCGCGCGGGGCGTCGACCTCCGGTCCGACTACCGGTCGGCGAGCCAGCGCAGCAGGGTGCGCGTGGCGAAGGCCGTGCCGCCCTTGGTGAGCAGACCGTCCTCCTTCATCGACCGTCCGGGGCCGGCGATGTCCAGGTGGGCCCAGGGCACGCCGCCGGTGAACTCACGCAGGAACAGGGCCGCGTCGGTGGCGCCGGCCGGGCCGAACTCGGAGCGGGTCCCGATGTTGGCCAGGTCCGCCAGCCGGGACTTGGTCGTCTCGGCGTACTCCTCGGTCAGCGGCATCCGCCACAGGGGCTCGCCGGAGGACTCGCCCGCGCTCTCCAGCCCGGCGGCGAGCGCATCGTCGGTGCTGTAGAGCGCACCGGTTCCGGTACCGAGCGCGACCTTCGCCGCACCGGTCAGGGTGGCGACGTCCACCAGCTCGTCCGGTGCCAGCTCGGCGACCGCGTAACCCATGGCGTCGGCCAGGACCAGGCGGCCCTCGGCGTCGGAGTTGAGCACCTCGACGGTCGTGCCGGGGTAGGTGGTGAGTACGTCGCCGATCCGGGTGGCGTCGCCGGAGAAGGCGTTCTCCGCCAGCGCGAGCAGGCCGGTCACCCGGACCCGGGCGCCCACGGCCGACAGCGCCGAGAGCACTCCGAGCACGATCGCCGAACCGCTCATGTCGGTCTTCATCAGCGACATGTTGTCGTTGGGCTTGAGCGAGAGGCCGCCGGTGTCGAACGTGATGCCCTTGCCGACCAGCACGATGTGCGCTGTGGGGTTCTCGGGGGTGTAGGAGAGCTGGACCAGCCGAGGAGGGCGCGACGATCCCTGGCCGACGCCGAGGATGGCGCCGAAGCCGTCGTTCTCCAGGTCCTTCTCGTCCCAGACCCGTACCCGCAAGCCGGCTTCCCCGGCGACCTCGCGGGCGCGGGCGGCCATCCACTCGGGGTCCTTGGCCAGGGACGGGGTGTTGATGAGGTCGCGGGCCAGGGCGGTCGCCTCGGCCAGCCGGGTCCCGCGGACCAGGGCGTCAGCGAGGCCCTCAGCGCCGTCGCCGACCACGTCGATCACCGAGGCGGGGCGCTTGCCGGCCGGGGTCTCGGCGGTCTTGAGGCTGAAGGTGTAGGAGGCCAGGAGCGCGCCCTCGGCGAAGGCGGTGGCGGCGTCGCCGCCGGTCCCGGGCCAGGCGAAGGCCAAACGCTCGTTTCCCCGGGCGGCCCGGGACAGGGCGGCACCGGCCTTCCGGAGGTCGTCGGGTGAACCCGAACCGACCCCCAGAAGCGCCAGGCGGACCAGGCCCTGGTCCCGGGGCACCGGGAACTGGGCCAGCTCACCGGGTTTCCCGGCGAGCGAGTAGTGCGCGAACAGGTCGGTGAGCGGAGCAGGAAGCACCTGTGTCAGGCCGCTCTCGGCAACCCCTTCGACATCGGTCGGTCCGCCGTTTCCCGAGAGCACGGGAAGGACCAGCAGGTCCGCGGTGGATTCGGCGAGACTCCCCGGCTGGGGGCGGATCTCCGTGGCGAATGGCACAGGTCGCTCACAATCGTTCGCTGTCGTGGGGGTCTACGACCTCGGGGGTCGTCGGGGCGTTCCGGCCCGGTGGGGGAAGAACGTAGTGCGTCCAGGGAGCGTTCTGTGGACGATTTCGCCTACACAGGCGAAGCCGGTTCCCGCGGGTGCGGGAAGGGTCCAAGAAGCACGCCCTAGCCGACGACGCCCTTGAGCGCGTCCCGGAGTTCGGTCGCCTCGTCTCGCGTCAGCTCGACGACCAGGCGTCCGCCGCCCTCCAGCGGGACTCGCATGATGATGCCGCGACCCTCCTTGGTGACCTCCATCGGCCCGTCGCTGGTCCTCGGCTTCATCGCCGCCATGCCATTCCCCTTTCTAGGTGTTCCTCGCGGGTGACCGGGGCCGACCCACAGCACCGGCGCCGATCCGTTCTGGGCCCGTCTCGGCTCCGGAGCCGTAGACCGGCTTCCGTGTGACTCGTGTCCGTGTGGCTTGGGGGACGTGAATCACTCTTCGACCATTATCTCGGAGGTTCGCCCCCGTGTGTGCGCCAGGCGGCAGCCGGACCGTCGCCACGAGCACCCACCAACGAGGAATCGTCGGTCAGTAAGGTTATATCGGTCCTGACCGAAACCCGTTGAAAGCGTGAGGAGCCGAATGAACTCCTGCCCCGGGGCCATGGGTTGAACCACACGGCCCGCGGACACTCTTACAACGGCTCCGAACTGCGGTTTCGTCCTCTGGGAACGCCGGGGACCGCGTTCCGTGGAGGGGCCGGAGGGGTTTTCCGGGGGAGAACACCCACGACGGCCCCGTTCCGCGGCTGACCGGGCCGGTTGCCTCGATTCGGTCCGACTGCTCCGATCAGACCAGGTCACCCGTCGAGCTCATCCGGGTGCCCTCGTCGGTGACCGACGACCACTCCGCCTTCAGGCCGCCGTCCTCGGCGGGCCACACGGTCAGTTCGGCCTCGTCCACGCAGCGCTCCTCGGGGTCGGCGGTCTCGGTGTAAGCGTAGACGCGCCGGTCGTTGTCGCCCGCCGACAGCACGAGCGTCCCGGAGCAGGTGAAGGTCGTCCAGGCGGTGCTACCGCGCTCGGCGCCCTCCTCGATGCGCACCTCGGCGTGCCAGTCGGTGACATGGCTGCCCTCAGTGTCCACCTGAGTCATCTCACCGGCCCACGAGCCGACGAAGTCCTCGGCCGGTGCGGCCGCCTCGTCCGCGCCCTCGTCCGCGGCGTCGGCGAGCAGGGCCCACGCGGTGGCGCCGCCGCCGACCAGCAGAACGGCCAACACGGTCACGGCCAGGACGGTGACCTGGCGGCGGCGCCTGCCGCTGTGCCGTGTGGACCTGGGCGGCGGCCACAGGGACAGCTGTTCAACGGGGGAGGCGGGGGGTTCGCCTCCATCCCCAGCTCCCGACTTCAGTCCGGCTGCTGTGTCCATCCTCGCCATCCTCAACGGTGCTGCACCCGTTCCGGCGGAACGGGGGTACGCAGGTACAGCGACTGAGAATAGAGCACACGAACGCACCGATCCGCCCGGGAAGGGCACCGTGGATGTGATGCGCGACACAGGCGCGAAGAACTCCCAGGTCAGGGCTGAACCACCCCGAAAGGGGTCCGGCAAGCGAAGACGGCCTCGGGCGGGGTCAGCGGTCGTGGCCGCCGCCGGCCGGCGTGCCGTCGGCCTCGCGCGCTCCGTCGTCGTTCCCGGCACCGCCGTCCGCCCCGTTCGGGCTCTCCCCGGCCCGTACCGGGTCGGCCGCCCCGTGGCCCGGGTCCGCCCCCGCGGCCTCCCTCTCGGGGGCGTAGGCGTCGCCAGGCAGGCGTGAGCCGGGCCGGGGGCCGGTCCCCTCCGGAACGTAGGACGGGTCGAGGCGGGACAGGCGCCACTCCAGGTCCCGGATCCGCTCCTCGCGCCCGCGCAGCGTGTCGGTCAGGCGTAGCAGCAACTCGTCCACGGCGCGCACGTTGTAGCCCCACATGGCGAGGGGCAGCATCAGGCGGCCGAGATCGAACGCCTGGACGGGTCGGTCCTCGGGCAGGGCGAGCGGGGGGTAGTCGGCCTCGAAGCGGGCGAGCTGGCCGCCCTTGCCCAGCACGACGTACACGACGCCGACGAGCACAGCCAGCGCGGCAGCGGCAACGAGGACCATGATGAGAACAGGCACGGACACGATCGTGCCACACCCCGTTGGCGGGGAGGGCCGGGCAGGAGGGGCACGGCGGGCTCCGGGGCCGTGACGGCCCGCGCGCGTCGGCCCGCCGTACCGCTCCCCTACTGCTCGGGGCCGGGTCGCTGCTGGGACTCCTCGTGCTGGCGGGCGATGTCCAGGTGGGACTTGCGAATGATGTCGACGACCTCGTCGGGGTCGTCGACGACCTGGACCAACTCCATGTCGTGCGGCTTGATCAGCTCGTTCTCCATCAGGCTGTCCCGCACCCAGTCCCTCAGCCCGCCCCAGAACTCGGTACCGATCAGCACGATGGGGAACCGGGTGACCTTGTTGGTCTGCACGAGGGTGGACGACTCGAACAGCTCGTCCAGTGTGCCGAAGCCCCCGGGCAGCACCACGAAGGCCTGGGAGTACTTCACGAACATCGTCTTGCGAACGAAGAAGTACCGGAAGGTCATGCCCATGTCGATGTAGTCGTTGAGCGACTGCTCGAACGGCAGCTCGATACCGAGCCCGACGGACAGCCCGCCCGCCTTCTGGGCACCCTTGTTCGCGGCCTCCATGATCCCCGGCCCGCCGCCGGTGATGGTGGCGTACCCGGACTCCGCGAGCTTGGCCCCCATCTCGACGCCGAGGTCGTAGTAGCGGTTGCCGGGCCTGATCCTGGCCGACCCGAACACGCTCACCGCCGAGGGCAGCTCCGACAGCAGGCCGAAGCCCTCCACGAACTCCGACTGGATGCGCAGCACGCGCCAGGGGTCGGTGTGCACCCAGTCCGTGGGCCCCCGCTGGTCGAGAAGCCTCTGGTCGGTGGTGGTGTTGGGGATGGACCGGCCCCGGTAGGTGAGAGGGCCCGCCCGTCGTACCTGCTCTTCTTCTTCCGTCATGCCGTAAAGCTATCCGCGTGGAACCAGCTCACACCTGAACCACGCATGACGCGACGATGACCACAAGCGGCCGCTCCGCCCCGACCGCCGACCCCCGACCCCCGGCGCCGGAGCCGAGGCGGGCTGCGCGGAGCGGGTCCGCGCAGGCCGGGACGGACGTGGATCCGGGGGAGGAGGGGACGCGGGAGCGCCCGTGAAAGGCCCGGGACTCAGCGGGTTCCGGTCAGCCAGGCGACCATGCGCTCCTCGGCCTCGTGGATCCTGGCGGTCTCGACGTACTCGTCCTTGGTGTGGGCGAGCATCGGATCGCCGGGACCGTAGTTGACGGCGGGTACGCCCAGCTCGGAGAAGCGGGACACGTCGGTCCAGCCGAGCTTGGCCCGGGCGCTGCCCTCCCCCACCGCGGCGACGAACGCGGCGGCCGACGGGTCGTCCAGTCCGGGGCGCGCGGGGGCGGCGGCGTCCACCACCGTCACCTCGAACCCGTCGAAGAGCTCCCGCAGGTGCGCCTCGGCGCCGGCGACCGACAGGTCGGGGGCGAACCGGTAGTTGACCTTGACCACGCACTCGTCCGGGATGACGTTGCCCGCGACCCCGCCCTCGATGAACACGGCGTTGAGGCCCTCGTGGAAGCGCAGCCCCTCCACCTCGGGCTCGCGGGGGGTGTAGGCGCGCAGGACGTCCAGGACGGCCCCGGCTCCGTGGATCGCGTTCTCGCCCATCCAGGAGCGGGCGCTGTGGGCGCGCCTGCCCCTGGCGGTGACCTCCACACGCATGGTGCCCTGGCACCCGCCCTCGATGACGCCGCCGGTGGGCTCCATGAGGACCGCGAAGTCCCCGGCCAGCCACTCCGGGTGGTGGCGGGCCATGCGGAACAGGCCGTTGCGGGAGGCGTCGACCTCCTCGTTGTCGTAGAAGACGTAGGTGACGTCGTGCACCGGCTCCGCGACCAGGGCGGCCATCCTGAGCTGGACGGCCACACCCGCCTTCATGTCCGAGGTACCGCACCCGTAGAGGCGGCCGTCAGCGGTGTGGGAGGGGACGTTGTCGACGATGGGGACGGTGTCGATGTGCCCGGCGACGACGACGCGGCGGGGACGGCCGAGGTCCGTGCGGGCGATGACGGCGTCGCCGTCGCGTGCGACGGTGAGGTGGGGAAGGTCCGACAGGGCGTTCTCGACCGCGTCGGCGAGGACCTTCTCGTCACCGCTCTCGGAACGGATGTCCACGAGGGAGGCGGTCAGGGACGCCGCGTCCGAGGTCAGGTCCAGCATGTGTCGCCCCGTTTCGGTGAGGTTGGATAGCTGTTCCTACATCTACCGCATCCCGTCCCCCCGCCTATCGCAACCCTGTCCCCGCGCCCCCACCGCACGGCGGAAACGCACCGGGGCGCCCCTTCTCCCGTGTACGGAGGGGACGCCCCGGCGCGGCGGAGGCCGAAAGGACCTCTAGGCGTTGACGCCGTGCTCGCGGAGCAGGTCGTTCAGGGCGAGCTTGTCGTGCTCCTGCCCCTTCTCCAGGCGCTTGAGCACGAGCAGCACCGGCATGCCGAAGTCACCGCCGGGGAAGCTCTTGGTGCGGTTCGCGGTGACGCACACCGACCAGGCCGGGGCCTCGCCGCGCGGGAGCTCCTCGCCGGTCTCGGCGTCGAACACGCGGGTGGAGGAGGTCAGGATGGTGCCCGCGCCGAGCTTGGCGCCGGTGCGCACACGGGCGCCCTCGACGACCATGCTGCGGGACCCGAGGAACGCCTCGTCCTCGATGATCACCGGGGAGGCCTGCGGGGGTTCGAGGACACCGCCGACGCCGACGCCGCCGGACAGGTGGACCCTCTCGCCGACCTGGGCGCAGGAACCGACCGTGGCCCAGGCGTCGACCATGGTGCCGGAGCCGACGTGGGCGCCGATGTTGGTGAAGGACGGCATCAGGACGACGCCGGGGGCGAGGTGGGAGCCCCAGCGGGCGATCGCGCCCGCGACGACGCGGACGCCGTCGAAGCGGGTCTTGAGCGGCATGCGGTCGTGGTAGTAGAAGTCGCCGACCTGCGACTCCTTCATGTCCAGGACCTTGAAGCCGAGGAGGATGGAGCGCTTGGCGCGCTCGTCGACCACGACCTCGTCGGTGGAGGGGTCGACGAAGGCCACACGGGCCTTGCCCTCGTCGATCTGGTCGATCGCGCCGGTGATGGTCTCGCGCGCTTCGGCGTGGTCCGGTGTGAGTTCGGTGCGCCTCTCCCAGAGTTCGTCGATCTGGTCGGGCAGCGGACTGGAGTACGAGCTGGTCATGTGCACCCACGTTAGCCGCTCCCGAGCATGCGGGTGCATCCCCCTCACCGATGTGCCGGTCACCTCCGTTCGAGCGCACCGACGCTTTCCGCGGCGGCGACTACAATTCGGCCGTGGCGCCGCGTGCGCCCCTCGCGCGGCACGGGAGACCCGTCTCCCCGGGCAGCGCGCCCACCCCTGTCGCCGACCCCTTGGTTCGCCTGTGCCCAGTAAGCGCCGGAGATTCTCCGCCTTCGTCAAGATCCTGTTCTCCCTCACCCTCGTGTGCGGCGTCCTCGTCGCCGGGGCGTACTACGTGCTGACCACGTTCGAGCCGCTCGACACGACCCCGCCACCGGAGCCCGGGTGCCGCCTGGAGCTGTCCGACGGCGAGTACCTGGTGGAGGACACACAGGCCGTGAGCGCGGCCGTCGTGGGCGGTGTGGCCTTCAGCCGGGACCTGCCGCCCGAGGCGGTGACCGTCGCCTACGCGACGGTGTGGCAGGAGTCGGCCTTCTACAACGTGGAGTACGGGGACCGGGACTCCCTGGGCCTGTTCCAGCAGCGTCCGTCGCAGGAGTGGGGCGATCCGGAGGAGATCCTCGACCCGGTGTTCTCCAGCCGCGCGTTCTACGACGAGCTGGTGGAGGTGGACGGCTGGGACGCCATCCCGGTGTTCGAGGCGGCCCAGGCGGTGCAGCACAGCGCGGACGGCTACGCCTACGACCAGCACGAGCCCCTGTCCGAGCGGATGGCCGAGGTGTTCACCGGTGCCCGGGGTCCGGCGGTGACCTGCTGGTACGACGCCGAGACCGTGGACTCGCTGCGGACCGGCGACGCGGACGTCGCCGGTGCCGAGGAGGAGATGGCCCGGGTGTTCGGCACCGACCCGGCCGCCCTGCCGGTGGACGAGGACCAGGAGCCGCGGACCGGCGACCTGGGATGGGCGATGGCCCTGTGGGCGGTGGCCCACGCGGAGGAGTACGGGCTGACGTCGGTGGCGTACGGCGACCAGCGGTGGCACGTTTCGGACGGCGCGGACGGCGCCGAGAGCTGGAGCACGACCGAGGACGCCGTCACCGAGGGCCGCGTCGTCATCGAGTAGGCGGGCCCCCGGGGGACGCCGTCCCCGCCGAGAGTGCCCGTCCCGACGCGGTGCCGTGTCCTCGGCGCCGGGCGAGGGTACGCTGTCGGCCCTCCCCGGCTCAGGCCAGGCGCTCGGCGGCGGCCTCCACCCGTTCGTCTGTGGCGGTGAACGCCACGCGCACATGGCCGGCGCCCGCGGGGCCGTAGAAGTCGCCGGGGGCTACCAGCACACCGCGTTCGGCGAGGTGGGCGACCGCGCCCCAGGCGTCGTGGTCGGGGTGGCTCGCCCACAGGTACAGCCCTGCGTCGGAATGCTCGATGCGCCAGCCCGCGCCCTCGAAGGCCTCTCGGAGCCTGGCGCGGCGGTACCGGTAGCGCTCCTTCTGCTCGACGGCGTGAGCGTCGTCGTCCAACGCGGCCCCCATGGCGGCCTGGACGGGCGCCGGGACGATCATCCCGGCGTGCTTGCGCACCGCCAGCAGCTCTTGGACCAGTGCGGGGTCGCCGGCGACGAAGGCCGCGCGGTACCCGGCCAGGTTGGAGCGCTTGGACAGCGAGTGCACGGCCAGCAGGTTCTCGTGGGAGCCACCGCACACGTCCGGGTGCAGGACGGACACCGGCTCGGTGCCGTCCCAGCCCAGGTCGAGGTAGCACTCGTCGGAGGCGACGATCACGCCGCGTTCACGTGCCCACTGGACGACCTTGCGCAGGTGTGGAACGCCCAGCACCCGCCCGGTCGGGTTGCTCGGAGAGTTCACCCACACCAGCCCGACCCGCGCGGGGCCGAGGGCCGCCAGGCCGTCGGAGGCCACCGGGGCCGCCCCCGCGATGCGCGCGCCGATGTCGTAGGTGGGATAGGCCAGCTCGGGGTGGACGACCGTGTCGCCCTCGCCCAGCCCCAGAAGGGTGGGCAGCCAGGCCACGAGCTCCTTGGAGCCCACGGCCGGCAGGACGGCCCCCTCCGCCACGCTCACGCCGTGGCGGCGGTCCAGCCATCCCTCGATGGACGCGCGCAGCCTCGGGGTGCCCCAGGTCTGCGGGTAGCCGGGCGCGTCGGCGGCGTCGGCGACGGCCTTCTGAAGGATGGCGGGCACCGGGTCGACGGGGGTGCCGACGGACAGGTCGGCGATGCCGTCCGGATGCGCGGAGGCCTTCTGCTTGTACGGCGCCAGCCGGTCCCACGGGAAGGTCGGGAGCCGGTCCGCCACGGGTCGCCGCTCGGCCATCGGTGCACACTCCATCCAGTTCGGGTCCGCCCGGAAACCGCGCCGGCCCCGCCACACGGGGCCGACGCGGCGCGTTGCCTCAGGGCCGCGCGTTCGCGCACCCTCTGCGCCATAAGGGTGCGTACCGCTTCGGCGGGGCCGCCGGGACCCGCCCGGCGCACCGCAGAACTACTCGGCCTGCGGCGGCAGCTTGGCCACGATCGGGTGGTCGCGGTCGATCTTGCCCACCTTGGAGGCGCCGCCCGGGGATCCCAGGTCGTCGAAGAAATCGACGTTGGCCTTGTAGTACTCAGACCACTGCTCGGGCAGGTCGTCCTCGTAGTAGATGGCCTCGACCGGGCAGACCGGCTCACACGCACCGCAGTCAACGCACTCGTCCGGGTGGATATAGAGCATGCGGTCGCCCTCGTAGATGCAGTCCACGGGGCACTCGTCAATGCACGCCTTGTCCAGCACATCAACACAGGGCTGCGCGATGACGTAGGTCACGTCGTACTCCTTGTCTCACCCCCGCGTTCCCACGGGGGAGGCGGGACCTTCAGAGTCTCCGGACGGGGTCGGCGTGCGGGCGCCCTGCCCCGTGCCCGGCCTCTGCAAGCGATTGGCACAGATGTCGTACTCCTAGTATGACGGCGAAGAACACCCAGCGCACATTCGGGGGGCATTTCCATGCACATGGGCGGGCGTTTCGTCCACCGGATCTCCTCGGAGGACGTTGATCGGAGAGTCTCCATACGAATCCGCCTCCCCGAGGGCGGGTTCACCGATATCGTCGGTGTCGTGGAGTCCTGGGACGACGGCGTCCTCACCGTACGCCGACGCGACGGCTCCGCGGTGGAGGTCGTGGAGTCGACCATCGTCGCGAGTCGGATCGTTCCCCCCGTCCCCCCGCGTCGTCGCGGCGGGCGCCCTCCGCAGGCGCCCTGACACCCGTGCCGTCCCGGGGCCACGCCAGTGGCGAACCACAGTGCCGTCCGCCCGGCGGACGGTACGCGGCGCGTATGTCGCGCCTGAACAGAGGCATTCTTCACCCCATGCGGGGTAGGACACGCACAGCCCCGGGGGCGGGCCCGATCAGCCCGCCGGGGAACCGACAACGAAGCATCGCGCCCCCCAGCGGGACACCCACGCGGAAGCGGGCGCCCGGTACGCGGGGAGGTGGTGAGCGCCCATCATGCGCGAAGCAGTAGCGTCCGCCCTCGCCGAATTGGCCCGGCGGGACGAGCGGGCGGCCGACATGGCACGGTCGGCGTTGGACACGTTGGCACCGGAACAGAGGATCGAAGGGCTCAACCAGCACACCGTCCAGCGGTTCTGTTGGTTCGAACTACCGGTTCGCTTCCAGGACTCCACCGAGGACCAGCTGTTCGCGGCCCGTTCCCTCGGCAACCTCCTCGCTCTCCTCCAGCTGTACAGGTACGCGCAGATCTGCACGGCCCCGGAGACCGCGACCCTGATCACCGTCTACGCCGAGGACCACACCGCCGGGCTGACCATGTACGAACGGCTCATGTGGGAGTCGGGTGTGGAGCCGCCGGATCTGCCCGAGCTGACCTGGGGGACAGCGGTCGGCGACGCCGAGATCCGGGCCCGCCACGAGGCCGCGTCCGCTCTGGAGCTGGCGATCACGCTGGGAGACGTACGGCCCGGCAAGCGCGGATGGCGGCCCGCGCAGGAGCGGTTCGCCCGGTCGTTCCTCACCCAGCCGGACAACCGGGGGCTGAGCCACCTGGACCGCATACGGGAGGAGCGGGTGCGGGCCTGGCTGAGCTCGTCCGCGTACCCGCACCGGCAGCGCCTGTGGCCGCTGGTGGGCCAGATCATCGCGGGCGCGGACGTGCCGCGCGCCGCGGACGCGGCGATGGCGCCGCTGCAACGGCTGCTGGACCTGGCGGCGGACGGTATCGCGCTCACCCAGATCGGCTACATCTCGCCGAGCGTGGTGCGGCAGATGTGCACGGACTTCGGGTGGCGGACCTCGCCCGAGCCGCCGCGCAGCGAGACCGACGCCACCCAGCTGATCGCCCTGCACCAGGCGCTGCGGGGCATGCGCGCGGTGCGCCGGTCGGGCCGCCGCCTGGTGCTGACCCGGCGCGGCCGGCAGCTGCGGAAGGACCCCGAGGCGCTGTGGCAGGCGGCCACCGAGACTCTGTGCCGTACCGGCGGTCTGGAGCAGGCCGCCGCGGAGACGCTGCTGGGCATGCTGCTGGCACGCACCCCGCAGGGCACGGGGTCGCACGCGCGCCGCGGTGAGTCGGACGTGGAGACGGCCGAGCGGGCGCTGACCGAATCGGGATGGGTTCCGGTGGAACCGCCGGTGGCCGCGGGCAGGCACGCGGCGTCGCACCGGCGGACCGCGGAGACGGCCTCGGACCAGGTGCGCGCTCTGGTGATGGCGGTGGGCTGGCTGATGGAGGCCCTGGGGCTGCTCACCGACGACGACGGTACCGGGCGCCGGGAGCTGACCGCCTCGGGGCGGGCGTTCGCGATCGCCTGTCTGCACCAGTCGGCGGTGGCTCCCCGGGCAGTGGTGTAACCGGGGCCCCGCGGCTCGCGGAAGCCGGGACGCCCTGGTCCCCGGCCGGTCGACGGGTACTTCGGGGCCCGGAGTGCACGGCTGAGGCGCCGGGCGGCACCCGCTGCGAAGGGGTGCCGTGCAGGGCCTAATCTGGACGCGGACCACCCGCGAGCCGCAGGAGCACCATGCCCACGCCCGAGCCGCCGCAGAAGGCGGAGACAACCGACGTGCCCGAGAGGGGCGGGACGGTCGGCGCCGACCCGTGGGAGCAGATGCCCGAGGACGCCCTCAACCGGCCGGGGCTGGGCGAGGACGCCGACGGCGCCGACGCTCCCGAGGCAGAGGCCGACACGGACACGGGGGGCACCGCGAAGCCGGACGAGCGGGTCCCGTCCGACGACGCGGACGGGCCTTCTGAGAAGGGCGCCGACGGCGTCACGTCCGGTAGCTGGGTGGACTTCCTGCCCAGCCCGGTGTTCGTCATGCTGCTGGGTCTGACCGGGTTCGCGGGCTGGCTGTCGTGGCGGGCCGTCGAGTTGGACTGGGCCGCCGACGGCACGGACGTCACCCCGCTGGTTCCACCGCTGCTCATCCTGCTCGGATGGATCGCGTCCGTGGCCGTCCACGAGTTCGCGCACGCGCTGACCGCCTACCTGGCCGGTGACCGCTCCCTGCGCGGCAGCGCCTACCTGCGGCTGAACCCGTTCGCGTACCAGCAGGCCTTCGCCGGCCTGGTCCTGCCCTCGGCCTACCTCGGCCTCGGCGCCTTCGGTATGACCGGCCCGCCCACCTACGTGGACTGGGACCGGATCCCGCACCGGGGCCGCCGCGTACTGGTGGCGCTCGCCGGACCGCTGGCCAGCCTCCTGCTGGCCGCCGCCCTCGCCGCCGCCGTGTCGGTCCTGGTGCCCCCGGGCAACGACACCACCAACTGGGCGATCTCGGCGATGGCGTTCCTGTGCTTCGCGAACCTGACCGCCGCCCTGGTCAACCTGCTGCCGGTCCCGGGCCTGGACGGCTTCGAGGTGTTGGCCGCCTGGACGCGGGGCAAGTGGGTCCCCGCCGCGCGCGCCAACGCGCTGTTCGGCTCGGTCGCCGTGTTCGCGGTCCTGTGGTTCCCCGGCCTCAACGACGCCCTGGTGAACCAGGTCTACGCCCTGTTCGACCTGGTCCTGCCCAACCCGGTGTTCGCCGGGATCGCCTTCTACGGCGAACTGCTCCTACAGTTCTGGACCTGACGCGCCTTGTGCCCTGCGTCTGCGGTGACCGGAAGCACTCACCGGATGATCTTGCCCGTACTGGCGGTGCCGGCGGTCGAGGTTGCCAGTACGGGCAGGATCATCGCTGTCGGGCACCTCGGTGCTGGCGGGGCGGATCCGTCACGAAGGCGAAGACGCCGCTGCGGATAACCGCGAACATCAGCACCAGCATCGACCCGAACAGGTAGGCGTTGTGCATGATGTGGTTGGTGAGCACCAGGTCCCCGCCCGGCCTGTAACCGATCAGGGCGATCACCGCAGCCAGGTAGCCGACCGCGAAGACCGCCGCAGCGGAGGGGCGGCGGCCGCCCCACGCGCACAGGCGGCAGGCGCCGTACAACAGCGCCAGGAAGGCCAGCAGCCCGGCGGCCATCAGGACCGGAGCCGGCTGGCCCGCGTCCCAGTACAGGTTCAGCCAGCCCGCGCCGGTGGTGGCGAACAGCCCCACCGCGGTACCGAGCAGCAGCAGGACCACGAGGGTGGCCGCGGTCAGCACCGGCGACAGGGATCTACGGGAGGCCCCGCCCTCCGCGGGTGGGCCGGTCTCAGGTGTGGTCACAGTAGACGAGGGTAGACGGTCCGTCCCACCGGCCGCGGTCACAGCCCGGCGAACAGGTCGGTCTCGTACTCGCCGCGGCGGACGCGCGGCGTCGGGCCCATCAGCAGGGTGAAGTACTCGACGGCGTCGATCTCCTGCGCGATGCCGTTGGACAGGGCGAAGCGCTCGCCCTCCACCGTGATCTGGGTGGCGTGGGAGCGCATCGCCAGCGCCTTGGCCGCCCAGTGGCCGGTGGCGTCCACACGGGTGGTCACCATCGTGTCGGAGGTGCCCCTGGCGATGTCGGATATCCGCGCGGGCGGGGTGAAGGGACCCGCCTCCTCGTTGAGCCGGGCGATGGACTCCTCGATGCGCGAGACCGGCTGGGCGATGGCGTAGAGCTTGCGTACCCGCCAGGGCGTGCCGGGCACGGAGCGGTCCCCGGCCCGGGAGAAGGCCCGGCGTGCGACCCGGTGGGCCTGGATGTGGTCGGGGTGCCCGTAGCCGCCGTGCTCGTCGTAGCTGACCAGCACGTGCGGGCGGACCTCGCGGATGATCTCCGCCAACCGTGCGGCGGCCTCCTCCACGTCCGCGTCCCAGAAGGCCTTCGGGTGCTCGTTGGTGGGCGCGCCCATCATCCCCGAGTCCCGGTAGCGGCCGGGGCCGCCCAGGAAGCGGTGGTCGCGCACGCCCAGGGCGAGGCAGGCCTTGTCGAGCTCGCCGATCCGGTGCTCGCCGAGGGTGTCCTCGCGGTCGGACGCCAGGTGCGCGAGGTCCGACGGGATGACCTCGCCCTCCTCCCCCAGCGTGCAGGTCACCAGGGTGACACCGGCCCCCTCCGCCGCGTACCTGGCCAGGGTGGCTCCGGTGACAATGCTCTCGTCGTCCGGGTGCGCGTGCACCATCATCAGTCGCCTGTCAGTCACGCAGCGAACGATACCGGTCGCACACGCGGGCCACCCACCACATCGCGCACTCGCCCAGGCCCGAGAGGCGTTTCGCCCGCTTTTCTGACGGCCTCCCGCGTCCGGGGCGGGCAGCAGCGCCCGGGCCGTCCGCGATATGGGACACAATCTGCTTATGAGCTTTCCTCGCCAACAAGCCCGCACCCAACGCTTCACGACCGGTGTTCCGCGCGCGTTCGAGATCTCTCCGGACGGAAGCCGCGTCGCTTTCCTCCGGGGCCGCGACGGGGTGGACGCCGCCACCTGTCTGTGGATCCATGAGGCGGAGGGGTCGGGGACCGCCACGGTGCTCGCCGACCCCAGGACCCTGGGCGCCGACGACGAGTACCTTCCCCCCGAGGAGCGGGCCCGCCGTGAGCGGCTGCGCGAGAGCGGCGGCGGCATCGTCTCGTACACGGTGGACGAGGCGTTCACCCGTGCCGTGTTCACCCTGTCCGGACGGCTGTTCTACGTCGACCTCGTCGGCGACGACACCGTCCCCCGCGAACTGCCCGCCGTCACCCCCGTCGTGGACCCGAGGATCAACCCGGCGGGTGACCGGGTCGCCTACGTCAGCGGCGGCGCCGTACACGTCATCGAGATCTCCGGCGCCGATCCCGACCACGGCGACCGGGTGATCGTCGAACCGGAGGGCCCCGACGTCACCTGGGGTCTGGCCGAGCTGGTGGCCGCCGAGGAGATGAGCCGCTACCGGGGCTTCTGGTGGGCTCCGGACGGCTCCACCCTCGCCGTCACACGCGTGGACGAGTCCGAGGTGAACACCTGGTACGTGTCCGACCCCGGCAACCCCGGCCAGGAACCGACCGCTCTGCGCTACCCGCCCGCTGGCGGGACCAACGCGGACGTGCGCCTGGCCGTGTTCCCGGTCGGCCGGCCCTCGGACGAACGGCCCGAGCCCGTCTGGATGGAGTGGGACCGCGAGGCCCTGCCCTACCTGGCGACGGTCGGCTGGACGACCGGCCCCGACGGCACGCCGACCCTGGTGTTCACCGCGCAGAGCCGCGACCAGCGCACACTGGCCCTCTTCAGCGCCGATCCGGCCACGGGCCTGGTCGTGCGGGTGCGCACCGAGTCCGACGACGTGTGGGTCGAGCTGATGCCGGGCGTGCCCGCCTACACCGGTTCGGGCGAGCTGGTGTGGATCGGCCGCGAGGCGGGCGGTGAGCCCCGGGTCCATGTGGGAGACCGCCCGGTCAGCCCCGCCGACGTGTACGTGCGCGGCGTGGTGGACGTGGACGGCGACCGGGTCCTGTACTCGGGTTCGCCCGCGGGCAGCCCCGGCGACGTGTCCCTGTGGCTGGTCGAGCTGGACACGGGCCTGTCCGCGCCGGTGGAGGTGCCCGGGCACGGGGGCGGCGCCACCGGCTCGGGCGCGCACAGCGGCGTGCGCTCGGGTCGGCTGCGCGGCGACACCCTGGTGGTGCAGCACAGGTCGATGGAGTTCTCCGGCGTGCGCACGATGGTGGTACGCGGAGCCAGTACCGAGACGCGCCGCGCCCGCTCCGAGATCGAGAGCCTCGCCGAGGTCCCGGACCTGCCGGAGCCGCGCGTGGAGTTCTGGCGCGCCGGTGAGCGGCGGATCCCGGCCGCGCTCGTACTGCCGTCCTGGTATCACGGCGACCAGCGCCGGCTGCCGGTGCTGGTGGCGCCCTACGGCGGTCCGCACGCGCAGCGGGTGCTGTACGCGCGCGGCGCGTACCTGTCCGCCCAGTGGTACGCCGAGCAGGGGTTCGCGGTACTCATCGCGGACGGCCGCGGCACCCCGGGCCTCGGTGTGGAGTGGGAGCAGAGCATCCACCTCGACCTGGCCGGACCGGTCCTGGAGGACCAGGTGACGGCGCTGGAGGACGCGGCGGAGCGGTTCGACTGCCTGGACCTGTCCCGGGTGGGCATCCACGGCTGGTCGTTCGGCGGGTACCTGGCGGCGCTGGCCGTGCTGCGCCGTCCGGACGTGTTCCACGCCGCGGTGGCGGGCGCGCCCGTCATCGACTGGACTCTGTACGACACCCACTACACCGAGCGCTACCTGGGCACCCCCGAGGAGGAGCCCGGCGCCTACGAGCGCAGCTCGCTGCTGGACGAGGCGGCCGGACTGGAACGGCCGCTGATGATGGTCCACGGGCTGTCGGACGACAACGTGGCGTTCGCGCACACGCAGCGGATGTCGTCGGCGCTGATGGCGGCGGGCCGCCCGCACACGGTGCTGCCGTTGTCGGGGGTGACACACTCGCCCTCGGACCCGACCGTCGCGGAGAACCTGGTGCTGCTCCAGGTGGAGTTCCTCAAGGAGAGCCTCCGGAGCAAGGAGTAGCCCCGTCCGGGTACCGGTGCCGTGCGCGTTCTCCGCGTACGGCACCGGGGCGGGGCACCGCCCGGGCGGTCCGCCCCGTCTACGTCTCCTCCCGGGAGGCGGCGATCTCCGACTCGTCCGGGACCTCGATCTCCACGGGGCCGTTGAACCCGAGGAAGCCGAGGACCGTGGAGAAGCCGTCCTCGTAGGTGCCGTTGATCCCTTCCCCCTCCCAGGACTCGTAGGTCTGGAAGTGCTGGGGACAGCCGTCCCCGTCGATCCACAGGTCGAAGGCGATCTCGGTCCCCTGGTCCGGGGCCTGCACGGAGTCGCCGAGGTAGGTGCCGGTGTAGTGGTGTCCCGTCCGGCCTCCCAGTTCGATCCCCTCGGCCATGTCCTCGGGGTAGTCCGTGGCGGGGGGCGCCGACTCCCCCTCGTAACTGACCCGGGCACCCTCGCCGGAGAGCGCGCCGAGGGACTCCACCTCCGACGTCCAGCGCTGCCGGGGCCCGCCCTCGGTCTCCTCCGGCGCGGGACGGTAGAAGTCCCCCTCGACCACCCCGACGAGGTTGGAGTCGGTGCGGGCCAGGACGTCGTCCGGCCCCTCGCCGATCTCCATGACCGTGTACGTGGCGGGGCCCTGGTAACTGGTCTCCAGGTACCTGGGTTCGGGATCCTCGGTGTAGAAGAAGCGGTTGGTGGCCCCCGTGGCCGTCTCGGCGTCCCTCGTCGCGGAGTAGGCCAGGAAGCTCGACGCGCCCAGGGCCAGGTCGACGGCCTCCTCCACCACGGCCTCCGTGTCCTCGGGGCCGGCCTGGACGGCGGGGACCTGCTCCTCAGTCCGGCCGTCCGCGCCGCCCCCTCCCGGCTCCTCCTCCCCAGCGGCGGTCTCCCCCTCCTGTCCCCCATCGGGCCAGGCGACCCAGGCCCCGACCAGGGCCGCGACCAGCACTGCGGCCACCACCGCGAGCAGCGGCGCACGGCCGGAACGGCGCACCCGCCGGGGCTCCGGCGCGCGCACACCCTGCCACTCGGTGGCCAGCAGGCCGGGGACGACCTCGGTGACCGCGTCCCCCTGGACCGGCTGGACCCGGGTGGCGTTCCAGCCGCCGCTGAGCTCGGTGAGCGCCTCCAGCGCCGTGGGGCGCCGCCGCGGGTCCTTGTCGAAGGCCCGCCGCACCGGGTCCAGCAGCTCAGGCGGGACACCGTCCAGGTCCGGCTCCCCGTCGCGGATCCGGCGCGAGACCGCGTCGGCCGTGTCCTTGCCGAAGGGGTCACGGCCGGTGGCGGCGAAGGCGACCAGGCCCGCCCAGGCGAACATGTCGGACCGGTCGGTGGCCTCCTGCCCCCGTACTGCTCGGGCGCCACCCATCCCGGGGTGCCGAACAGGCCGCCGGTGCGGGTGAGGGCGGTGCCGTCGACCGCCCGGGCGATGCCGAAGTCGAGCACCTTGGGCCCGCCCGGGGACAGGATCACGTTGCCGGGCTTGAGGTCGCGGTGCACCACGCCCGCCGCGTGGACCGCCGCCAGCGCCTCGGCCGCGCCCAGAGCGAGCGCGGTGAGGGCTCTGCCTCCGAGCGGGCCGCGCTCGCGCACGTGGGTGTCCAGGGTCGACCCCGGCACGTACTCGGTGGCCAGACACGGCGTGTCCGCACGGGTGTCCGCGCCCAGGAACCCGGGGAGACAGGACGCGCGCACCCGACGCACCAGGGCGACCTCACGGGCGAACCGCGCGCGGAACTCCTTGTTCCCCGCGTAGGCGCGGTGCACGCACTTGACCGCCACGCGCCGGTCGGAGCCGTCCAGCGCGGCGTAGACCACCCCCATGCCGCCCGCGCCGATCCGGCCGACCAGCCGGAAGGGGCCGACGTGCCGGGGCTCGTCGGCGGCGAGCGGACGCATGCCACGCGGGAGGGGAGACGGTTCCGCGTCCGTGGGCGGGGGCGGGGGAACGGCGTTCAAGGCGTCAGCGATCTCCTGGAATCCGGGCTCGAACGGGACTCGGTCAGCGCTCGGTGTCGGCGGTCCGGCCACCACCAACGTAGGACACCGCTCCGCCGGCGTTGGTTCGCGCCCGGCCGCGGACCGGGGCCGCGACCGCGCCCCGCCCCTCCAAAGGACCCGGGAGGACCACGCGTAACCTGGCCGCATGCGTTCCTCAACGGTGCCACGCGCCCTCGTCGCCCTGTTGGCCGACCTGGCCTGCGTGCTCGCCTTCGTCGTGATCGGCAGGGCCGACCACGAGACCGGCACGGCGCTGGCCTCGATCGCCTCGACCGCGTGGCCGTTCGCGGCCGGAACGGTCCTGGGCTGGGTGGTCACCCTCGCCTGGACCGCCCCTGTCCGGATCTGGCCGGTCGGTGTGTTCGTGTGGGCCGTGACCGTGGCCGGGGGGATGGTGCTGCGCCTGCTCACCGGCGGGGGCGCCCCGCTCAGCTTCGTCCTGGTCACCTCCCTGTTCCTGGCCGCGACCATGCTCGGCTGGCGCGCGGTGACCCTCTTTCTGACCGGAAGAAGGCGACAGCGCCGGTCCTGACGGGGAGACTGGGGGAAGGAGACACCCCGACCCGAAGGAACGCACCCCATGGCCGATCCCGCCGCCCTCGCCATCGCCACCGCTGTCGCCAGCGGCGCGGTAACCAAGATCACGGAGTCGGCCACCGACGTCACCGTCGCCGCCTTCAAGTCCCTGTGCGCGAGGGTCTTCGCCCGTTTCCGCTCGGTCCCCGAGGCCCAGGACGCCCTGGACGGGGCCCGTCTGGACTCAGGCGACCAGGCGGCCCTGGCCACCGTCGCCGCGCACCTGGAGCACGCCGAGGGGGAGGACCCCGAGATCGGCCGCCTGATGGGAGAACTGCGCCGGGAGTTCGTCCAGGAGGGCGACGGCGCCGTGCACAACAGCATCCAGGGCGACGTGAGCGGCAGCGCCCGGGTCCTCCAGGGCAGGGACTTCCACGGGGACATCACCCTCTGAGCCGTGCCTGGTGAAGGGCCGCGCTCCGCCAGGCGGCCCTTCACCGGACAAGCTCCGGGCGTGCGCTCCGGTACGGGCGGCTCGTACCGTGGGACGTTCGTAAGCTGGAACGGATGAACGAGCACCCCGTACCCTGGTCCGCCTCCCCGCCGTCCGCCCTGTCCACACCGTCCGGCGCGGACGGGGAATCCGCGTCCCGCGCGCCCGCGAACGGTGAGGACGAGGCACGTGAGGTGGGTGTGGGCCCGTGGGACGGCCCTTGGCCCGAGGGCGACCACTACGACCCCGAACTGCTGGCCGAGGGCGACCGCCGCAACGTCGTGGACCGCTACAGGTACTGGCGGCGCGAGGCGATCGTGGCCGACCTCGACACCATGCGCCATCCCTTCCACGTCGCCGTGGAGAACTGGTCGCACGACTTCAACATCGGCTCGGTCGTACGCACCGCCAACGCGTTCGGGTGCGCGGCCGTGCACATCGTGGGCCGCCGCCGCTGGAACAAGCGCGGCGCGATGGTGACCGACCGCTACCAGCACGTCCACCACCACCCCGGCACCGAGGCGCTGGTGGCGTGGGCGGGCGAGCGCGGGCTGCCGCTGATCGGGATCGACAACCTGCCGGGGGCCGTACCGCTGGAGACCTACCCCCTGCCGCGGAACGCCGTGCTGGTGTTCGGCCAGGAGGGCCCCGGCCTGTCCGAGGAGGCCCGGCGTGTGTGCCAGGCCGTGCTGTCGATCGCCCAGTTCGGTTCGACCCGGTCGATCAACGCCGGGGCCGCGGCCGCGATCGCCATGCACGCCTGGGTGCGCGCGCACGCGTTCGACCAGCCGGTCCCAGGCACCACATCCGCCGCTTCCGTCGCTCCGGCATCCATCACCACACTGTCGTGACAGTTCCGTGATCTACCATGGGCGAAAGGCCCCTAATCAGAGAGAACCAGGGATGAGTCCGAGCGTCACAGCAGCCGCACGCCCCGCCACGATCGACGACGTAGCCGGTGTCGCACGAGTCATGAGCAGATCAGCGCACGAGGATCCGTTCTTCCGCTGGCTCTTCCCCGACGACGAACTGCGCGTGGCCAGGACCCGCCGCTTCTTCGCCCTGACCGCGGGTTTCGGTTACGTCCCCTCGGGCGGGACGCGGGTCACCGAGACCCGGGACGAGTCCGAGGACGCGCCGGTGGTGCGTGGCGCGGCGCTGTGGGCGCCTCCCGCCGCCAACCCCGAGGGCCAGCTGGTGTCGCTGCGCACCTGGCCGCACTGGGCGCCCCTGATCGGCCGCTCACGGCTGGCCGCGTTCGTCCGCGTGTTCGCCGAGTGGAAGCTGGCCGCGCCCCAGGAGCCGCACCTGTACCTGGCCGCGCTGGGTGTGGACCCGGCGGTCACCGGTACCGGGATCGGGGGCGGGCTGCTCTCCGCCGGGCTGGACAGGGCGGACTCCGAGCGGCTCCCGGTGTTCACCCAGACGCTCGGCGACAAGACCGTCGGCTTCTACGAGCGGTTCGGCTTCCAGGTGATCCGCGAGGTGGAGAGCCCCGACGCGGGGACCAACTACTTCCTGCTGCGCGACCCGTCCTGAGCCCGACCGCGTGCCGTCGGACCGAGAAGGTTCGCCGGTACGCCCTGGAGACCGCCGACGAGGACGCCGGGCTGCTGGCGAGGCTGGCCGGGTGACGCGCTACCTCACGAAGGCCGACGTCTCCGCGATCATCGACGTCACCACCGGCGGCCTGGTGGACGTCCCCGAGATCGCCGAGCGGCTCGGAAGGCCCATGCCTCCCGCGCGGTGACCGGTCCGGGAAGACAGCGGGGGCCGCGCTCCCGAAGGAACACGGCCCCGTGTCGCGCGAAGGACCCGAAAGGTCAGCCGCCCTTGCTGAGCGATCCCAGCAGGTCGCGGTTGAGCTGCGAGATCGTGTCCAGCGGGATGCCCTTCGGGCAGACCGCGGCGCACTCACCGATGTTGGTGCAGCCGCCGAAGTCCTCCTCGTCCTGCTGGTTGATCATCTGCACCACGCGCGAGGCCCGCTCGGGCTGCCCCTGCGGGAGCATGCCCAGGTGGGTGACCTTCGCGGCGGTGAACAGCATGCTGGAGGCGTTCGGGCAGGCCGCCACGCACGCGCCGCAGCCGATGCAGGTAGCGGCGTCGAAGGCGCGGTCCGCGTCCGGCTTCGGGATCGGGTTGGCGTGGGCGTCCGGCGCGGTACCCGTCGGGGCGCTGATGAAGCCGCCCGCCTGGATGATGCGGTCGAACGACCCGCGGTCCACGACCAGGTCCTTCACGACCGGGAACGCCTGGGCCCGCCACGGCTCCACCGTGATGGTGTCGCCGTCCTTGAAGCTGCGCATGTGCAGCTGGCAGGTGGTGGTGCGCTCGGGCCCGTGGGCCTCGCCGTCGATCACGACGCCGCAGGCTCCGCAGATGCCCTCACGGCAGTCGTGGTCGAAGGCGACCGGGTCCTCGTTCTCCAGCGTGAGCTTCTCGTTGAGAACGTCGAGCATCTCCAGGAACGACATGTCCGGGGAGACGTCGGTGAGCTTGTAGGTGGCCAGGCGGCCCTCGTCGTCCTGGCCCTTCTGACGCCATACGCGCAGAGTGATGTTCACTTGTAGCTCCGCTGCTTCATCTCGACGTACTCGTACTCCAGGGCTTCCTTGTGGAGCACGGGCTTGCTGTCCTCGCCGCCGAACTCCCAGGCCGCGACGTAGGCGAACTCGTCGTCGTGGCGCAGTGCCTCGCCGTCCTCGGTCTGGCTCTCGGAGCGGAAGTGGCCGCCGCAGGACTCACGGCGGTGCAGGGCGTCGACGCACATGAGCTCACCCAGCTCCAGGAAGTCGGCCACGCGGTTGGCCTTCTCCAGAGCCTGGTTGAACTCGTCGTTGGTGCCGAGCACCTTGACGTCGCGCCAGAACTCCGCGCGCAGTTCGCGGATGCGCTCGATGGCCTTGGACAGGCCCTCCTCGTTGCGCTCCATGCCGCAGTACTCCCACATGATGTGGCCGAGCTCCTTGTGGAAGGAGTCGACGGTACGGGAGCCCTGGATGGAGAGCAGCTTGTCGATGCGGGAGGTGACCTGCTCCTTGGCGGCCACGGCCTCCGGGTGCGACTCGTCGAGCTCGTCGAACGGGCCGTTGGCCAGGTAGTCGTTGATGGTGTTGGGCAGGACGAAGTAGCCGTCCGCCAGACCCTGCATCAGCGCGCTGGCGCCCAGGCGGTTGGCGCCGTGGTCGGAGAAGTTGGCCTCACCGGTCACGAACAGGCCGGGGATGGAGCTCTGCAGGTCGTAGTCGACCCACAGCCCGCCCATGGTGTAGTGCACGGCCGGGTAGATGCGCATCGGAACCTCGTAGGGGTTCTCGCCGGTGATGCGCTGGTACATGTCGAACAGGTTGCCGTACTTGGCCTCGACGGCCTCCTGCCCCAGGCGCCCGATGGCGTCGGCGAAGTCCAGGTACACGCCCAGGCCGCTGCTACCGACGCCGCGGCCCTCGTCGCAGACGTTCTTGGCGGCGCGGGAGGCGATGTCGCGCGGCACCAGGTTGCCGAAGGCCGGGTAGATGCGCTCCAGGTAGTAGTCGCGCTCCTCCTCGGGGATCTGGCGCGGGTCGCGGGTGTCCCCGTGCTTCTTCGGGACCCAGATACGGCCGTCGTTGCGCAGCGACTCACTCATCAGGGTCAGCTTGGACTGGTAGTCACCGCTGACCGGGATGCAGGTCGGGTGGATCTGCGTGTAGCAGGGGTTGGCGAAGAGCGCGCCCTTGCGGTGCGCACGCCAGGTCGCGGTGACGTTCGAGCCCATCGCGTTGGTCGACAGGTAGAACACGTTGCCGTAACCGCCGGTGGCCAGCACCACGGCGTCGGCGAAGTGCGTCTCGATCTCTCCGGTGACCATGTCGCGGACGATCACGCCGCGCGCCTTGCCGTCCACGACGATGACTTCCAGCATCTCGTGGCGGGTGTTCATCTGGACGGTGCCCGCGGCGACCTGGCGCTCCAGGGCCTGGTAGGCGCCGATCAGCAGCTGCTGTCCGGTCTGGCCCCGCGCGTAGAAGGTACGGGAGACCTGCACGCCGCCGAAGGAGCGGTTGTCGAGCAGACCGCCGTACTCGCGGGCGAAGGGCACGCCCTGGGCGACGCACTGGTCGATGATCTCGACACTGGCCTGGGACAGGCGGTAGACGTTCGACTCGCGGGAGCGGAAGTCGCCGCCCTTGACGGTGTCGTAGAACAGCCGGTAGATGCTGTCGCCGTCGTTGCGGTAGTTCTTGGCGGCGTTGATGCCGCCCTGCGCCGCGATGGAGTGCGCGCGGCGCGGGCTGTCCTGGTAGCAGAACGAGGTGACGTTGTAGCCCGCCTCGCCCAGGGTCGCGGCCGCGGACGCGCCGGCCAGGCCGGTGCCGACCATGATCACCGAGAGCTTGCGCCGGTTCGCGGGGTTGACCAGTTTGGCCGAGAAGCGGCGCTTGTCCCAGCGCTCGTTGATCGGTCCCTCCGGGGCCTTCTCGTCCCGGATCGGGTCTCCTTCGAGGAAGAAGTCGTTCGCAGACAATTAACTCACCAGTCCAAAGGTGACCGCCAGAGGCGGAAGCAGGAAGCCGACGGTCACGACCAGCGCGATGCCCAGGGCGATCGCGTTGAGCCTGCCCTGGCGGCGCGACATGTTGGCGCCGAGGGTGGCCAGGCCGCTCCAGATACCGTGCCGCAGGTGGAGGCCCACCATGATCACGGATAGGACGTAGAACAGGGTCACGTACCAGTACTCGGGCTGGAACCCGTTCACGAGCCGTTCGTAGGGGCTGTCGGACCTGCCGCCGGGCGCGATGTCGTTCGTGGTCATGTGCAGGATGTGGAAGACCACGAAGAACGCGATGAGCAGGCCGCCGTAGCGCATGGTGTAGGAGGAGTAGCTGCGGGCCACCCGCTTGTTCACCTGGTAGCGCTGGGCCGCCGGACGCGCCCTGCGGGCCCGGGCCCACAACGTCACCGCCGCGTAGATGTGGATCAGGACGCTCGCCAGTAGGACGAAACGGAAGATCCACAGGAATCCGCTCTCGGGCAGCAACGGGTAGCCCAGCTCACGCAAGCTGTGGGCGTAGCCGTCGAAGGCCTCCTGTCCCGAGAAGATCTTGAGGTTGCCGTACATGTGCGCGATCAAATACAGCACAAGGATCGCCCCGGTGATCGCCATTGCTGCCTTGAGCGCCACCGTGGACCCGTAGGCCGTAGACCGCTTCTTGGTCAAGGTACTGTTCGCCACAGCCTGCCACTTTAAGTTCGAGTTAAGCCTGACGTCCAAGTCATCGCGATGCTGGCGTCGATAGCCATAGGCTATGGAACATGCAGTTCCAGCAGCTGGCTTACTTCGTCGCCGTGGCCCGCACGCGCCATTTCACCCGTGCAGCAGAGCTTTCCCGCGTTGCCCAGCCGAGCTTGAGCAAACAGATTCGTAGCCTTGAGCAGGAGTTGGGCGCACCGTTATTCAGTCGTGCCAGGGGGAACATCACACTCACGCCGGCGGGCGAGGCGCTGCTCCCGCTGGCCCAGCGCATGCTCACCGACATGGAGACGGCCCGCCGGGAGGTCGCGGAGCTGGCCGGGGTACGCAGGGGCCGTGTGCGCCTCGGCGCGACCCCGTCGCTGTGCGGGGGCCTGCTGGCCGACGTGCTCGCCGACTTCCACACCGGCTACCCCGGGATCGAGCTCCAGGTGGAGGAGAGCGGCTCGCGCGACCTCATCCGCGACCTGGGGCGGGGTGAGCTGGACCTGGCCCTGATCATCCTGCCGCTGCACAGCAGCGACCCGGACTTCTCCACCACGCCGATCCTGCGGGAGAACCTGGTGGTGGCGAGCCCGATGTCGGGCCCCTCGCCCAACGGGCGGGCGTCGATCCGCATCACCGAACTCAAGGGGCGCCCGCTGGTGATGTTCCGGCGCGGCTACGACGTGCGGGAGGCGACACTGCGCGCGTGCCGCGCGGCGGGGTTCGAGCCGGAACTGGCCGTGGAGGGCGGCGAGATGGACGCCGTACTGCGGTTCGTGGAGGCGAGCCTGGGGCTGGCGGTGGTGCCGAGCATGGTGCTCAAGAACCGGCCGGGTCTGCGGGGTACGCCGCTGGCCAGGCCGCGCCTGCTGCGGACGGTGGCGCTGGCGCGGCGCAAGGACGTGGAGCCCTCGCACTCGGCGGACGCGTTCCGCCGCCACCTCAACGAGTACCTGCTGGGGATGTCGCCGCAGGAGCTGGGACCGGACCTGGAGGTGCTGATCGCCGGGGAAGAGGCGGACTGACACCCGTGGGCACGGCACCGACGGAGCGGAACGAGCTCCACGGCACCTCCTGGGTCACCAGAGCAACTCTTATACCACATGCCACTCGTGCTCCTGCGATGACGGGATCCACGCAAGGGACTTTTCGCCTCATTAGGTGGCAAAACACCCCAAAAAGGCGGCCAGAAGTGGCGTAATTCACATTCCTTTCCCGGAAGTTTCCCGCCCCCTGGGACGTGACCGTGATCACAACGCCCTAACGTTGCGTTGCAGACAGGTTCGCCACGGCTTCTCCCCGAGCCGCCCGGCGCAGCCGCCGCGGCCGAAGGAGGCGGATGTGGTGGTACTCAGCAGCGGCAGCCACACCCCGCGCGCCCCATCCGGCCCCGTCGGGACCTCATGGAAGAACCCGCGCCCGCGCCAACGGGCGCACGGGCGGACGGTTACGGCCAAACCACGCTGAAGGAGGCAGGGGCTTCCCCTCCCGCCCGGAGGCGGGGGCACGCGCCCCACACCAGATGACAGCGACCGACAGCACGCAGTCCGGAGGTGGACGGGCGCGCATCCCCCAGCGGACACTGCGCACCGACCGCTGGTGGCTGGGCCCGCTTCTCACCACGCTGGGCCTGGCCGCCTTCGTCGTCTACTCGACCCTGCGGGTGTTCCAGCAGGACCACTACTGGGTCCAGGAGCACCACTACCTGACCCCGTTCTACTCGCCCTGTATCGCCCAGCAGTGCGTGCCCGACGCGGCGCTGTTCGGGCGGCTGCCCGTGGAGTTCCCGCCGCTCTTTCCCTACGCCCTGGTCAGCCTGCCGATCCTGCTGCTGTTCCGGCTGACCTGCTACTACTACCGCAAGGCCTACTACCGCTCGATCTGGCAGGCGCCCACCGCGTGCGCCGTGCGCGAGCCCCACCGGACCTACACCGGTGAGACCAGGCCGCTGATGCTGTTCCAGAACGGCCACCGCTACTTCTTCTACGCCGCCTTCGCCATCACCGCCGTCAACACGTGGGACATGCTGGTCGCCTTCCTCCACGGGACCGGCGGCGGCTTCGGCGTCGGGCTCGGCAACATCATCATGCTCGTCAACGTGCTCATGCTGTGGGGGTACACGCTCAGCTGCCACTCGTGCCGCCACGTCTTCGGCGGGCGGCTGCGCAGTTTCGGCACACACCCGGTCCGCTACTGGATGTGGAGCCGCATCTCCACGCTCAACAACCGCCACATGCTCTTCGGCTGGTTCAGTATCGCCACGCTGATGACCACGGACGCCTACATCGCCCTGATCGCCAGCGGCACCATCGACGACCTCCGCATCCTCAACTGACCCGAGGGGAAGGAAGGCACGACCACATGCCCCCCACAGCAGAACCCGAGATCACCCGGTACGCCTACGACGTCGTGGTGATCGGGGCGGGCGGAGCCGGGCTGCGCGCCGCGATCGCCGCCCGCGAGCAGGGCAAGCGCACCGCGGTCATCTCCAAGTCGCTGTTCGGCAAGGCCCACACGGTGATGGCCGAGGGCGGCGCGGCCGCCGCCCTGGGCAACGCCAACGCCGGCGACGAGTGGCACGTGCACTTTCGCGACACCATCCGCGGCGGCAAGTTCCTCAACGACCCGCGCATGGCCGAGCTGCACGCCCGCGAGGCGCCCGAGCGCATCCTGGAACTGGAGTACTGGGGCGCGCTGTTCGACCGCACCGAGGACGGCCGGATCAGCCAGCGCAACTTCGGCGGACACGAGTACCCGAGGCTCGCGCACGTGGGCGACCGCACCGGCCTGGAGATGATCCGCACCCTCCAGCAGCGGGTCGTCGCGCTCCAGCAGGCCGACGCCGCTGAGCTGGGTAATCCCGAGGCACGCATCCGGGTGTTCGCCGAGACCGCGGTCACCCGGCTGATCACCGCGGGCGGGGAGGAGGCCGAAGCCCCCGGCGGGGGCGGGAACGGCCCGGAGCGGATCGTCGGCGCGTTCGGCTACCGACGGGTGGACGGCGGCTTCGTGCTCTTCGAGGCGCCCGCGGTCATCCTGGCCACCGGAGGCATCGGCAAGGCCTTCCAGACCACGTCCAACTCCTGGGAGTACACCGGCGACGGCCACGCGCTGGCGCTGCGGGCCGGGGCCGCCCTGATCAACATGGAGTTCGTCCAGTTCCACCCCACCGGGATGGTCTGGCCCCCGTCGGTCAAGGGCATCCTCGTCACCGAGTCGGTGCGCGGCGACGGCGGCGTACTGCGCGACGCCGGGGGGAGGCGGTTCATGTTCGACTACGTGCCGGACGTGTTCCGCTCCCAGTACGCCGAGAGCGAGGAGGAGGCCGACGGCTGGTACGCCGACCCCGCGAACCACCGCAGGCCGCCGGAGCTGCTGCCCCGCGACGAGGTCGCGCGGGCGATCAACACCGAGGTCAAGGAGGGGCGCGGCTCACCGCACGGCGGTGTGTTCCTGGACGTGTCCTCGCGCCTGCCCGCCGAGGAGATCCGCAGGCGCCTGCCGTCCATGCACCACCAGTTCAAGGAGCTGGCGGACGTGGACATCACCGCGGAGCCCATGGAGGTGGGTCCGACCTGCCACTACGTGATGGGCGGCGTGCGGGTGGACGCCGACACCGCCGCCTCCGACCTGCCGGGGCTGTTCGCCGCGGGGGAGGTGGCGGGCGGCATGCACGGCTCCAACCGGCTGGGCGGCAACTCGCTGTCGGACCTGCTGGTGTTCGGCCGCAGGGCCGGCATGGGAGCCGCCGCCTACCTGGACGGGCTCGGCGACGGCACGCCCCCGAGGGGATCCGTGGACCGGGCCGCGACGGAGGCGGCCTCCTACGCTCTGGAGTTCCTCAAGCAGGGGGAGGGGGAGAACCCGTACACACTGCACACCGAACTACAGCGGACCATGAACGACCTGGTCGGCATCATCCGTCGGGGACCGGAGATGGAGCAGGCCCTGGAGCGCCTGGACACGCTGGAGGAGCGGTCGCGCATGCTCAGCGCGCCCGGCGACCGGGTGTACAACCCGGGCTGGCACCTGGCGCTGGCCCTGCCCAACATGATCCTGGTCGCGCGCGCGGTCACCGCGGCCGCGCTGGAGCGGACCGAGTCGCGCGGCGGGCACACCCGTGACGACTTCCCCGACATGTCGCCGGAATGGCGCAGGGTGAACCTGGAGGCGAGGTCGGACGCGTCCGACCGTGTGGCGCTGTCCCGGCGCCCGGTCACCGACATTCCGGCCGGGCTGCTCACCCTCTTCGAACGCGACGAGCTGACCAAGTACCTGACCGAGGAGGAGCTGCCCGGTACCGGGGCGGCGGGCGACGCGGCCGAGGAGGGCCAGTCATGAGCGAACGTGTGTTCCGGGTGTGGCGGGGTTCCGGCGAGGGAGGACTCGCCGAGTACCGGGTGGAGGCCAACGAGGGCGAGGTGGTGCTCGACGTCCTCCACCGGCTCCAGGCCACGCAGACGCCGGACCTGGCGGTGCGGTGGAACTGCAAGGCGGGCAAGTGCGGTTCGTGCTCGGTGGAGATCAACGGCCACCCGAAGCTGTCGTGCATGACGCGGATGAGCGTGTTCGACGATGACGAGGCCGTGACGGTGACGCCGATGCGCGCCTTCCCCGTGGTCCGGGACCTGGTGTGCGACGTGTCGTACAACTACCAGAAGGCGCGGGAGATCCCCTCCTTCACCCCGGACCCGAAGAAGTCGCCCGGCGACTTCCGGATGCAGCAGGAGGACGTGGAGCGCCAGCAGGAGTTCCGCAGGTGCATCGAGTGCTTCCTGTGCAACAACACCTGCCACGTGATCCGCGACCACGAGGAGAACAAGGAGCACTTCTCGGGTCCGCGCTACCTCATGCGGGTGGCGGAGCTGGAGATGCACCCCGAGGACACCGCCGACCGCAGGCTCATCGCCCAGGACGAGTTCGGGCTGGGCTACTGCAACATCACCAAGTGCTGTACGGACGTGTGCCCGGAGAACATCAACATCACCGACAACGCGCTGATCCCGATGAAGGAACGGGTGGCCGACCGCAAGTACGACCCGCTGGTGTGGCTGGGGTCCAAGATCGGCATGAGGCCGAAGGACACCCCGCCGGTGCCCAACGTCGGGAGCCACTCCGACAGGACCTGATCCCCGTGGGCGGACGGCCGTCCGCCCACGGGCACCGCTCGCCCCCCGGGGTCAGCCGGTGAACGCGAAGGGGCGCGGTCCGTCGGGGACCTCGGCGGGGTCCAGGGCGAAGGAGGCCCGCACCAGCATCCCCAGGCCCGACCACACCGGCCAGGAGTAGTGGTGCCAGCCGGTGGCGAGGTTCTCCACCAGGAGGAGGCCGCGCTGGCCCTCGGCCCAGACCCACTCCTCACCGGTGCGTTCGGTGGGGACGCGCGGGACCGCGCCGGGGGCGGAGCCGTGGTCGTTGCCCACGGTCAGGGTCAGGACGTGGCCGGTGTTCACGTCCAACTGGCGGGAGACCTCACCGCCCGCACGGCCGTACTTGCAGGCGTTGGCCTGGAGCTCGTGCAGGCACAGCTGGACGGTGGCGACCAGGTCCGGGTCGAAGCCGGCCATGTCCCCGGCCAGGTCCCCGCGCGCGGTGGACAGGTCGGCCAGGCCGCCCCGGTAGAGACGGGGTTCCCAGTACAGGAGGCTGCTCATGCCGGAACCCCCTGGCGCCGCTGCTCGATCCAGACGCGGGTCAGGGAGGTCAGCTCGTCCCACTCGGCGTACCGGGTGGGGCTGGTGGTGCTGGTGGGGCGCACGGCCCCGAACCGGGGTGCGGGTTCGCCGAGCAGGTCGCCGCCGGGGTCGTCCCTCCACTGCTGGAGCAGGGCGGCGGCGCGTTCCCGGACACGGTCGAAGGCGCGCTGGACCTCGTCGGGTTCGGCGCTGCGGGTCGCGGGAACGCGGGGCGGGGGAACGGGGTTCGCGGATGCGCGCAGGCGCTCGTGGGCGGCGTAGTAGGGCCGCACGAGGGCGACGGGTTCGGCGGGGACGGCCTCGCTGGGCGGAGCCAGAGGCGCCGGAGGCGACGCGGCTTCGGCGGAAGCGGGCAGTGGTGCGGGTGCGTAGCGGCGCACGCGCGTGGAGCGGCGGCGACGGCGGCCGGCTACGTTCGAGTGGCGTCCGCACGGGGAGGAGAAGAGCGCGATCAGCGGGCCGAGGGCACGGCTGAGAAGCGCAGCGCTAAACTGGAGCACGCTGGCAATCCTTGTCTCTAAAGGTACGAAGTTGCTGGCCACGACCCCGGGCGGCGTTCAACCGTCGCGGGGTCATCGTGTGGATTGAGTTGTGTGTTCGCAGCCAGATTAGAGCACAGCCGAACAATCCAGGCGCGGCTTTCGCAGAAACAGCCGAAAAAAGTTCGCCCGTAGCGTGTCTGCCCAGCTCAGAGCATACAGAAAAGGGGACAGCCGTATTTGCTACCCCCATCCAAAGTATTCCTCTTGTCCGGATTTATTGTTTTTGCGGTCTCCGGAAAGCGTCGGCCCCCCGAGGGCGGTCCTCGGGGGTCCGACGGGGCGGGAGGCCCAGCTCGGCCCGGGCGGGACCAGCACGGTGACCGTAAAGGGTCACCGGCGCGCCCTCATCCGCCGTGATCTTGTACTTATAGCGAGGTTCGGCGCTCCAACCTCGCTATAAGTACAAGATCATCCGGGGGTGGAGCACTCCAGTCACACCGGCAACGTATCCGGTCAGCCCACTAGCGTGCGGCGGCGTGTACCAGAGCGGCCCACTCCGAGCGGTCAAAGGTCAGGTGCCCGGACTCGCGGTTCTGGGTGTCGCGCACGTCCGCGCCGTGGGTACCCTCGCGCGCCGAGCCGAGCGCCTCGACCTCGGGCAGCTCGTAATGACAGAGAGCCCTACGGCCTGAACCGGTAATGACGAAGCGCCCCCGTCCCAGGAGTCCCAGGAGCGGGGGCGCAGTCACGTCGGATCGGCCTGTGCGGTGGCCGGGTTCGACGATCCATCGTTGAACGACGACGCGCGAAAATCGTTGCCGTACCTGTAAATCCTGGTAGCAGGTGGCGCACCTGGTGATCTGCGCTGAGATCATCCAAGCGGCCGAGCGCGGCGCGCTACACGCGCATCTGGCTCCCCACGCTCGCCAGTTCGCCTCGGAGTTGCTGACGGCACCGCAATAGTCGCACGTGACAGGGCCTTGCTCGGTGGTCCGGTCGAGGCCCTTCATCTCATGGTGCGGGCACCGCTCCGTGGGGCGGCGTCCGGGTCAGGGGGAGTTCGTCCGGGGCGCCGATCCCCGGTGGCGAACGTCTCTGGGCGGGGCGGCGACGGTACCGGGTCAGAAGCCGCGCGCGGCCCAGTCGTCGAGGTGCCCGGCGACCTCGGCGACGGTGGTGGACTCGCCGTGGCCGGGGCGGACGACCGTGTCCCCCGGCAGCTCCACGAGGTGGTCGCGGATCGAGGAGATGATCGTCGAGAAGTCCGAGAACGACTGGCCGGTGGCGCCGGGACCGCCCGGGAAGAGGGTGTCGCCGGTGAAGACCGTCCCGAGCCTCGGCGCGTACAGGCACACCCCGCCGGGTGTGTGGCCCGGCGTGTGCAGAATGCCCAGTTCCACGTCGCCGACCACCAGTGTCTCGCCATGCAGCAGCGGGGCGTCGGGCTCGCGCTGCGGGTGCACGCGGTGCCACAGCTCGGCGTCGTCGGGGTGCAGCAGGATCGGGCAGTCGGCGAGGTCGGCCAGTGCGACGGCCGCGTTGACGTGGTCGCTGTGCCCGTGGGTGGACACGATCGCCATCAGCTCGCGATCGCCCAGACCGCGCGCGATCGCCTCGGCGTCGTGCGCGGCGTCGATGACGATCGCGCTGTCCTCGTCGCCGACGATCCACACGTTGTTCTCGACGCCGAGCTCTCCTCCCTCCAGGCTGACGACGCCCGAGGTGCGCAGACGCTGGAGGGGGGAAGGGATGCTCACCGACTCACCACCTGTCCTCTCGCTGACTGGACCGATTCGTTCGAGCCTATCCCCGCCGGCCCCTCCCGCACACGTGCGCCCGAAGCGGGGCGAGCGCTGGTTCAGCCCGCGGGCTCGAAGTTGCGGCGCAGAGCGTAGGGCTGGATGAGCCCGAGGCCGTGCGCGTGACGGGCACGCACCTTGACCACCTGTAGGCCCTCCTCGTCGGCGAGGTTCTCAGCGAGGTTGTCGTCGATCAGGACCGTGCCGGGACGTGCGAAGGAGGTCAGGCGGCTGGAGCGGTTGACGGTCGTGCCGAACACGTCGCCGTGCAGGGTCAGGACGGGCCCGGAGGCCAGGCCCACCCGGACGTCGGGTACCTCCACGTGGGTCTTGACCCCCGAGGCCAGGCGCAGCGCGATGTCGGCGGCCTCGGCCGGGGAGTCGGCCACGTAGAGGACCTCGTCGCCGAGGGTCTTGACAACGCGGCCGCCCCCGGAGGCGACGATGTCGGCGGCCGTGGCCTCGAAGCCCTCGACCACCCCGGCCAGCTCGACCTCGTCCAGTTCGCGGCTCAACGTGGTGAAGGAGACCAGGTCGGCGAACCCCACGATCAGCGGGTAGTAGTTGGGCACGGTGTCCTGGCCGTTGGACATCACCGCGAGGGTGCGGGCCGCGGAGGCGGAGAGCTGGCGGCGCCAGATGTGCAACAGGAGCCGCTCGACGTCCGGCAGCAGCTCCTTGACCTGCCCCATCAGCGGGCTGACGGCGTCCTCGCCCTCCTGGAAGATGAGCGTGCTCAGGATGCTGGTCTGCCAGTCGGCCAGGCGCGCCATGGTCTGCCCCATCGCGCGGGCGAAGCGGACCACGCCCTCCTCGTCCAGGACGCCTTCCTGGAGCAGGGAATTGGCGATACGCAGCGACTCGACGTCGCTCTCAGCGAAGGTGACCGTGTCGTCGCCCTGGTTGGGGAAGCCGAGGGCGCGCCAGATGCGCCCGGCCAACTCGGCGTCGGCGCCGGCGAGTTCGATCGCTTGTTCCCTTGTGTAGACCGCCTCACCGCCGAGCAGGGCGGACTCGATCGCTTTCGGGTCGGGACGCGACGACATACGTTCTCTTTCACGGGCCATCCCCGTCGGAGCGGGGAGCAGTCACTTCGTCACCGGCCGGTGGCACGGCACTGGATTCCCCTCCAGCTTACGCCCGCGGTCACTCCCCGGAAGGGCAGGGCGCGTTCGGAAGGGGTTCACCCTTGCGGCCCGGAGGGGTACTCCGGCCTCTGGGCGTCGTTGACCTGCCGGTAGATCTCGGCCTGGAACCGCTGGGGGCGCGGTACTCGCCGCAGGACCATCCCCTCCTGCTCGGAGGCCGACTGGACGGACAGGGTTCCGTATCCCATGAGGTTCCCAGAGACCGATGCTGAAGGCGACGTCGTTGACACGGGTGAGCGGCATGTCGCGGCCCTTGCGGGAGACGATGCCGTCGCGCATCATCAGCCTCCGGTCGGTGAGGATGTAGACGGTGGACGACCACCTGAGCATGGGCACGAACCACAGGACCAGCGCGGCGACCAGTCCGACGGCGGCCACGCCCCCCGCGGCCGCGAGGCTCCAGTCCTGGTCCCAGGGCACGAACCAGAGAGCGGCGCCCACGGCCGCGATGATGAGGACGAGCGCCGCGAACTCGCCCGCCAGGACGGTCCAGTGCTGGCGCGCGACGTGGACGGGTTCCTCGTCGTCGGAGAGGTAGCGGTCCGCGATAGCCATACCGGTGATCATGGCACAAGGCGGGCGGGCGCGTGGGTGGGGCCGCGCTCAGGAACCGGGGCGTACGTGCACGACGTCGCCCGCGCTCAGCGCCCGTTCCCCGCCACGGCCCTCCACCAGGAGCCGGGCGTCGGAGTCGACGCCGGTCGCGGTGCCCTCCAGGAACCGGTCGCCGGGCAGGTGCACCCGCACGCGACGGCCGATGGTGGTGCACATGTCCCGGTAGACGGCGGCCAGGCCGCTGGCCTCGGCGTCTCCGCCGGCGGCGGTCCACACCGTGTACAGCTCCTCGAACTCGCCCAGGACGGAGGCGAGCAGGGCGCCCCGGTCCAGGCCGCCGGAGCCCTCCCCGCGCAGGGAGACGGCGGTGTCCACGGGCAGTTCGGCCCGGCTCTGGGAGACGTTGATCCCGATCCCCACGACCACCCCCGCCGTGTTCGAGGAGAAGTCGGCCTCGGAGAGGATGCCGGCGAGCTTGCCGTCGGCCGACCCGGGCTCGGAGCGCAGATCCGCGGGAACGATGAGGTCGTTGGGCCACTTGAGGGCGGCTTTGACCCCCGGCACCCGGCGTACGGCGCCGACGGCGGCCACGCCCATGAGCGAGGACAGCCAGCTCAGTTTCCCGGCGGGCACCTCGGGCCGGGCCAGTAGGGAGAAGGTGAGTGCGGCGCGAGGCGGGGTGGAGAAGCCGCGCCCGAGGCGGCCGCGCCCCGCGGTCTGGTGCTCGGTGACCAGCACACTTCCGTGCGGGGCGCCCCGCCGGGCCCGCCCGGCCAGCTCGGTGTTGGTGGACCCGGCCTCGGAGAGCACCTCGATCCGGTGCCACATGCCGCCCGGGCGGACGAGGACGGCGTCGAGCGCCGCCGCGTCGAGCGGGGGGCGCGGAAAGGAGTCGGGTGCGATGGCCATACCCCCATTACAGCAGCGCCCCGGCCCCACCGGAAACCGGTGCCCGCGGGGCGGCCCGAAACCAGCACGCCGGCGACCGTGCGCCCTCACCGTCCAGCCGCCGGAGGCGGGGCTCCGCTGGAGGCTTCGGCCGGTCCGGGTCCGACCGCGGCACGGACGCGCGACGGCGCCCCGCACCTCTTCCGGGTGCGGGGCGCCGTCGCGCACGGGCGGGGTCAGCCGGTGTTCTGCAGGCCGGCGGCCACACCGTTGACCGAGAGCAGCAGCAGCCGCTCCAGGTGCTGCTGGTCCTGCTCGGACAGCGTGTCGGCCTCCTCGCCCCGCAGGGCTTCGAGGGCGCGCAGTTGCAGATGGGACAGCGCGTCCACGTACGGGTTGCGCAGGTCGACCGCGCGGGAGAGCACCGAGCGGTTCTCCAGCAGGCGGCTGTGCCCGGTCACCTTGAGCACCAGTTCACGGGTGAGGTCGTACTCCCTGAGCACCCGCTCGGTTAGCTCCGGGCGACCGCCCAGGGCCAGGTAGCGCTCGGCGATGGTGCGGTCGGTCTTGGCCAGGCTCATCTCGGCGTTGTCCAACAGGGACGAGAACATGGGCCAGTCGCGGTAGGCGGCTTGGAGCATGCCCGTGTCCTCCACCGAGGCCAGGCCCGTGCCGAGGCCGTACCAGCCGGGCAGGTTGACCCGGGTCTGGGTCCAGGCGAACACCCACGGAATCGCGCGCAGGTCGCCCAGCCCCCGTGCGGCGCCGCGCCGCGCCGGGCGCGATCCCAGGCGCAGCTCGCCCAGCTCCTCCAGCGGACTGACCTGGGAGAACCACACCGCGAAGTCCTCGGTGTTGATCAGCTCCAGGTAGGTCTCCTGGGCCGCGCCCGCGATGGTGTCGGCGTAGCCGCGGTACCTGCGCTCGGCGGAGCGCTCGCGCTCCTGGACGGCGTCGGTGGAGGCCATCAGCACCGCGTGGCCGACCTGTTCGATGTGGCGGCGGGCGATCGCGGTCTGGCCGTAGCGGGCGAAGATGACCTCGCCCTGCTCCGTGACCTTGAACCGGCCGCCGACCGAGCCGGGCGCCTGGGCCAGCAGGGCGCGGCTGGCCGGTCCACCGCCGCGGCCGAGGGAGCCGCCGCGGCCGTGGAAGAGGGTCAGGCGCACGTCGTGCTCGCGCGCCCACGCGGACAGGCGGGCCTGGGCGTCGTACAGGCGCAGGGTGGCGCTGACCGGGCCGACGTCCTTGGCCGAGTCGCTGTAGCCGAGCATGACCTCCACCCGGCGTCCGGCCTCCTCCAGCCGCCTCTGCACCTGGGGCAGCTTCAGCATGCCGTCGAGCACCTGGGGCGAGGCGTCCAGGTCGGCGCCGGTCTCGAACAGCGGGATGACGTCGAGGACGGGCACGCGCTCGGGCGGCAGCGCGTGGGAGGCCAGCTCGTACACGGCCGCGATGTCCTCGGCCGAGCGGGTGAAGCTGACGATGTAGCGACGGCAGGCCTCCACGCCGAAGCGCTCCTGGATCCAGGCGATCACCCGGATGGTGGCGAGGACCTCCTCGGTGCGCTCGGAGCGGGCCCCGCCCTCGCGCAGTTCGGCCAGCGCGGCGGCGTGCACCTCGCTGTGCTGGCGGATCTCCAGTTCGGCGAGGTGGAAGCCGAAGCTCTCGGCCTGCCAGACCAGGTGCTGCAACTCGCCGTAGGCCTGGCGGAGGGCGCCGGCGGCGACCAGGGACTCCTGCACGGTACGCAGGTCGGCCAGGAAGGCGTCGGCGTCGGGGTAGGCCAGGTCGGCGTCGCGCTCGCGTGTCGCGCGCAGGCGTGCGGTGGCCAGCAGCAGCATCTGGCGGTGCGGCTCGTTGGGCGAACGCGCCCCGATGTCCGCCGTCAGCGCGGGCTGTCCGGCCTTGGCCGCGGAGAGCGCGTCGAGTAGCGCGGGACTGGCGGGGGTGAGGTTGGAGTAGGCGGTCAGGGTGCGGGCCACCTTGTCGCAGGCGGCCTCCAGGCCGCGCAGCACGTGCTCGGACTGGATGAGCATGGCCTCGCGGGTCACGTCATGGGTGACGTAGGGGTTGCCGTCGCGGTCGCCGCCGATCCAGCTGCCGTAGCGGACGAAGGGGGTGGCGCGGGGCGGGCGCACACCGGTGCCGTCGGGGTCGATGGCCGCGTCCAGGCTCCGGTAGACCTGCGGGACGACGGAGAAGATCGTCTCGTCGAAGGCGGCCAGAGCGGTGCGCACCTCGTCGAGCGGGTCGAGCTTGGTGTAGCGCAGCTGGGAGGTGCGCCAGAGCAGGTCGATCTCCTCCAGCAGGCGCCGGTGGGCCTCGGCGGCGGTGCTGCTGCCCTCGTGGGAACCGTGCCAGGCGTCCAGCTGGGCGCTGATGCGCAGGATGGATGTGGAAACGGCACGGCGGCGGGCCTCCGTGGGGTGCGCGGTGAACACGGGGTGGAACTCCATGTCCGCGACCAGCTCGTTGAGGCGCTCCTCGCCGCCGTCGGTCTCGCGGACGGCGCGCACGGCCGCCGCGAGGGACTCCCGGGGCGGGTTGGCGGCGTCGTCGCGCTCGCGCAGGGCCCGCATCCGCTGGTGCTCCTCGGCCAGGTTGGCCAGGTGGAAGTAGACGGTGAAGGCGCGGGCCACCTGCTTGGCGCGCTCCAGCGGCCAGGCCGCGACGATCGCGGTGATCTCCTTCCCCGTGACGGAGCCGTCGCGGGCACCGATCACCGCGCGCCTGAGCTTCTCGACATCGGCGAGCAGGTCCTCGCCGCCGCTTTCGGCGAGGACCGTTCCGAGCATCTCGCCGAGCAGTTTGACGTCATTCCTGAGTTGTTCGGGAACTTCCTGCCGGGCACTGTCACGTTCTGCGCTTACCGCTGTCATGGTCCCTGACCCTACAGAGATCGCACCCGCCGCCAGGTGCGCGGGGGCGCATTTTCGATGTTTTGCCCGAGCGTTAAGAATTGTTGCTCCGGATAAAGGGATGCACATTCCCTCACGCCGTTTTCCGGTCGCGGGCCCCTTCCGTTCACGCGGAGCACCAGACTCCGGGGAGGGCTGTGCCGAAGCCCACCTACCGACGAGTAACCCAGGGCTCGGTTCCCGGGCGCGGCGAGCGCGCGGTTAACCTGCGTAGTTATGGCCACCGAAGCCCCTGAACCACTGTCCGCGGACGAGATCGACATCCACACCACTGCGGGCAAGCTCGCCGACCTGCAAAGACGCCGCTACGAGGCCGTACACGCCGGATCGGCGCGAGCCGTTGAGAAACAGCACGCCAAAGGCAAGATGACCGCACGCGAGCGGATCGACGCCCTACTCGACCCGGGATCGTTCGTGGAGTTCGACTCCCTGGCCCGGCACCGCTCCACCAGCTTCGGTCTGGAGAGGAACCGCCCCTACGGCGACGGCGTGGTCACCGGCCACGGAACCGTCGACGGACGCCCCGTCGCCGTGTTCAGCCAGGACGTCACCGTCTTCGGCGGGTCGCTGGGCGAGGTCTACGGCGAGAAGATCCTCAAGGTCCTCGACCACGCCCTCACCAACGGGTGCCCCGTCGTGGGCATCAACGAGGGCGGCGGCGCGCGCATCCAGGAGGGCGTGGTCGCGCTGGGCCTGTACGGCGAGATCTTCAAGCGCAACACCCACGCCTCGGGCGTCATCCCCCAGATCTCCCTGATCATGGGCGCCGCCGCGGGCGGCCACGTCTACTCCCCCGCCCTGACCGACTTCATCGTGATGGTCGACGAGACCTCGCAGATGTTCATCACCGGCCCCGACGTCATCAAGACGGTCACCGGCGAGGACGTCTCCATGGAGGAGCTGGGCGGCGCCCGGACCCACAACGCCAAGTCGGGCGTGGCGCACCACATGGGCTCCGACGAGCAGGACGCGATCGAGTACGTGCAGACGCTGCTCTCGCACCTGCCCGACAACAACCTGGAGGAGGCGCCGGTCCTGCCGCCCGAGGACGCCCCGGGCGACGAGGCCACCGACGCCGACCTGGCCCTGGACACCTTCATCCCGGACTCGGCCAACCAGCCCTACGACATGAGGACGGTCATCGAGGCCGTCCTGGACGACGGCGACTTCCTGGAGGTCCACTCCCAGTTCGCCACCAACATCGTGGTGGGCTACGGCCGCGTGGACGGCCGGTCCGTCGGCGTCGTGGCCAACCAGCCCATGAGCTTCGCGGGCTGCCTGGACATCGACGCCTCCGAGAAGGCGGCGCGCTTCGTGCGCACCTGCGACGCCTTCAACATCCCGGTGCTGACCTTCGTGGACGTGCCCGGCTTCCTGCCCGGCACCGACCAGGAGTGGGACGGCATCATCCGCCGCGGCGCCAAGCTGCTGTACGCCTACGCCGAGGCCACGGTCCCCCTCATCACCGTGATCACCCGCAAGGCCTTCGGCGGCGCCTACGACGTCATGGGCTCCAAGCACCTGGGCGCGGACGTCAACCTGGCCTGGCCCACCGCGCAGATCGCGGTCATGGGCGCCCAGGGCGCGGTGAACATCCTGCACCGGCGCACCCTGACCGCGGCCGACGACGTCGAGGCCGAGCGCACCCGGCTCATCGGCGAGTACGAGGACACCCTCCTCAACCCCTACTCCGCCGCCGAGCGGGGGTACGTGGACGGGGTCATCATGCCCTCCGAGACCCGCGTGCAGATCACCAGGTCCCTCAAGGCGCTGCGGAACAAGCGCAAGCAGCTGCCGCCCAAGAAGCACGGGAACATCCCGCTGTGAGCGCGCCGGAGAACCCGCCGCACCTGACCGTGGTGCGAGGCGAGCCGACCGACGAGGAGCTCGCGGTCCTCACCGCGGTGCTCAGCGCGCGTGCCGCCGCCGCCCGGGCCGCCGAGAAGCCGGCTCCGGAGCGCCCGTCCGGGTGGCGGGGCCGCTCGCGGGGGCTGCGCGCCCCCCTGCGGCCCGGCCCCGGTGCTTGGCGGCTGAGCACGAGGTGACCCCTGTGCTCCCCCGTCCCCAGACTCTTCACCAAGCGGTCGGCGCACTACCCCGCCCCACGCCACAGCAGAAGGATTTCCCACCGTGCGTAAAGTACTGATCGCCAATCGCGGCGAGATCGCCGTGCGCATCGCCCGCGCCTGTCGCGACGCCGACCTGGCCAGCGTCGCCGTCTACGCCGAACCCGATCTGAACGCCCTGCACGTCAAGATCGCCGACGAGGCCCACGCCCTGGGCGGGTCCACCCCCGCCGACTCCTACCTGGACGTCGCCAAGCTCCTGGCCGTGGCCGCCCGGACGGGCGCGGACGCCGTCCACCCCGGCTACGGGTTCCTGGCCGAGAACGCCGACTTCGCCCAGGCCGTCATCGACGCCGGGCTGACCTGGATCGGCCCGCCCCCCGCCGCGATCACCGCGCTGGGCGACAAGGTCCAGGCCCGCCACATCGCCCAGAAGGTCGGTGCCCCGCTGGTCGCGGGCACTCCCGACCCGGTGGAGTCCGCTGAGGAGGTCGTGGCCTTCGCCGAGGAGCACGGCCTGCCCATCGCGATCAAGGCCGCCTTCGGCGGCGGCGGACGCGGGTTGAAGGTCGCCTACTCCCTGGAGGAGGTCGCCGACGCCTACGAGTCGGCCGTGCGCGAGGCCGTCACCGCCTTCGGCCGCGGCGAGTGCTTCGTCGAGCGCTACCTCGACAAGCCGCGGCACGTGGAGACCCAGTGCCTGGCCGACACCCACGGCAACGTCGTGGTCGTCTCCACCCGCGACTGCTCGCTCCAGCGCCGCCACCAGAAGCTGGTGGAGGAGGCCCCGGCCCCGTTCCTGACCGCGGACCAGATGGAGCGGCTGTACGCCTCCTCCAAGGCCATCCTGGCCGAGGCCGGGTACGTGGGCGCCGGTACGTGCGAGTTCCTCGTGGGCACCGACGGCACCATCTCCTTCCTGGAGGTCAACACCCGCCTACAGGTCGAGCACCCGGTGACCGAGGAGGTCACCGGCATCGACCTGGTCCGCGAGATGCTGCGCGCCGCCGACGGCGAGGAGCTGGGCTACGGCGACCCCCAGGTCCGCGGGCACTCCTTCGAGTTCCGCATCAACGCCGAGGACGCCGGACGGGGCTTCATGCCCGCCCCGGGCACCATCACCGAGCTGGCGCTGCCCACCGGTCCGGGCGTGCGCGTGGACACCGGCTGCGAGGCGGGGTTCACGGTGCCCCAGGCCTTCGACTCCATGGTCGCCAAGCTCATCGTGACCGGGCGCACCCGTCAGGAGGCGCTGGCGCGCTCCAAGCGCGCGCTGGCGGAGTTCCGGGTCGGCGGGATGCCCACGGTCATCCCCTTCCACCAGGCCGTGGTCTCCGATGAGGCGTTCGCTCCCCGGGACGCGGACCAGGAGTTCGGGGTCTACACCCGGTGGATCGAGACCGAGTTCGACAACCGGATCGAGCCGTGGTCCGGTGAGCCGGGCCAGGCCCGGGAGAGCGAGCGCGAGACCGTCACCGTGGAGGTGGGCGGCAAGCGCGTCGACGTGGTACTGCCCGCCGGCCTGGGCGCCTCGGCCGCCGCGGCCCCGGCGGCGGGCGGCGGCAGGAAGAAGCGGTCCTCGCGCAAGGGCGGCGGTGCCGCCGCGGCCAGCGGTGACTCGCTGGTCTCGCCGATGCAGGGCACCGTGGTCAAGCTGGTGGCCGAGGAGGGCCAGCAGGTCGCCGAGGGCGACACCGTCGTGGTCATCGAGGCCATGAAGATGGAGCAGCCGCTCAACGCGCACAGGGCCGGCACGGTCACCGGTCTGAAGATCGCCGCGGGCGAGACCGTGGGCAACGGCGCGGTGGTCTGCGAGATCAAGGACGCCTAGGTGTGTCGTCCCGGCACGCTGGTAACAGGTGAAACACCCTGATGGGTGCTGGACACAGGTGAGGGCCTCCGGTATCGGTGCGGATCGCGACGTCCCACCGGCTACCAGGAGGCCCTCTACGGCTCGCACGACCCACGTCGGCGCGGCCCGTATCGGCGGCCGCCTGGGCACGGCCCTCCACGGTGTGCTCGGCGGCCCTCCCGCCTCCCGCGTACCTAACCTCTCAAGTCAGTACACCTAGGCGTCGACGGTCAGTTCGCCCATCCGGTCCCAGCCCTCGCCCTCGACGACCCGGCTGATGATGAGCGGGGTCTCGGTGAGCAGCGGCTTCATGGCGGCCAGCCCGTCGCGGAAGTGGTCGCTGTTGACGTGCGCCTCGGCAGCGCCGTCCTCGAACGCCTCGACGAGCACGAACTCGTTCTCGCGTTCGACGCTACGGGACCACTCGAACCACAGGTTGCCCGGCTCGGCGCGGGTGGCCGCGGTGAAGTCGGCGACCGCGTCCAGGAAGCCGTCCCCGATCTCGGGCTTGACCCGGAACTTGACGACGATGAGGATCATCGTCCCTCCTTCTGTTGGTGCTGAGAGGCACGGTGGCGCCGTGCTCCCGCCCCACCTTGCCAGAACCGGAGGCCGCGACGGCTCCTCGGCCAGCTCCGCAGGACGTCGGCCCCGTCACTCGCCACCGCCCCGCCGAGGGTGATCCTTGCCGCACCCTCGGCTGGGAAGACGCGCCACGATGCCCGCACATTGGACGATGTGGCTCCGGGGACAGAAAGTTGTCGACACTCATGTATGGAACAGACGGGCAAAGAGAGTTATTGTCCTTGTTTGTGACGAACATCTGGGGACTGACGCGAAGGTGGCACATCGACCTGTGCCGCCGAAGCTCTCAAGCGTGTAGCTAGGTTCACGCGCGCCCGTCCGGGCAGCGCGCCGCACACCCTGCCCCGTGCCGTCCCCCTTGGTGGCAACCGTTCATTCCCCGAGTCGGAACCCCGCCGCGCCGACCGCGCCGGGTGCGTTTCCGGCTGCCTTCACCGTCCTCTGGAGTCCCAACCCGTGTCCGCACAGAGCACAGGCACTTCCAGCAAGCGCAGAACGCTTCGCTTCCCGTTCGCGGCCCAGGTCCTCACCGGCCTGGGCCTCGGCGTCGTCCTGGGCATCGTCGCCCTCCAGATCGGCCCGGTCGGCGACGACCAGCCGAACTGGCTCGCCGTCACCCTTCAGACCGTCGGCTCGACCTTCGTCACGCTGTTGCAGACGATCGTGCCGCCGCTGATCGTCCTCGCCGTCATCTCCTCCATCGCCAACCTGCGCAACGTCACCAACGCGGCACGGCTGGCCTGGAAGACCCTGCTGTGGTTCGGCGCCACCGCCCTGATCGCGGTCGCCATCGGCATCACGCTCGGCCTGACCGTCCGGCCCGGCGTCAACAGCGCCGTGGACGCCACCACGGCCGAGGACCCCTCCGGCACCGGCTCCTGGATGGCCTTCATCGAGAGCATCGTCCCGGCCAACTTCCTGGGCCTGGGCGCGAACGTCTCCGCCGCCGACGACGGAAGCCTCAACGCCGGACTGAGCTTCAACGTCCTACAGCTGATCGTCATCGCCATCGTCCTGGGCATCGCCGCGGTGAAGGTCGGCAAGGCCGCGGAACCGTTCATCAACTTCGCCGACTCCGCGTTGCAGGTCGTGCTCAAGGCCCTGTGGTGGGTCATCCGCCTGGCCCCGATCGGCACCGTCGGCCTGCTGGGCAACGCCGTGTACAGCTACGGCTGGACCACCATGGGCGCACTCGGCAAGTACGCGCTGACCATCTACCTCGGCCTGCTGCTGGTGCTGTTCGTCGTCTACCCGGTGCTCGCCCGCCTCAACGGCCTGTCCCCGGTCAAGTACTTCAGCGGCGTGTGGCCCGCGGTCCAGCTGGCCTTCGTGTCCCGCTCCTCGATGGGCACCATGCCCGTCACCCAGCGGGTCACCGAGCAGAACCTGGGCGTCCCGCGCTACTACTCCGCGTTCGCCGTGCCGTTCGGCGCCACCACCAAGATGGACGGCTGCGCCGCCATCTACCCGGCGATCTCGGCGATCTTCATCGCCCAGTTCTTCCCGGGGATCAGCCTCGGCCTCACCGACTACCTGCTGATCGTGTTCGTCTCGGTGATCGGCTCGGCCGCGACCGCCGGTACCACCGGCGCGACCGTCATGCTGACCCTGACCCTGTCCACCCTGGGCCTGCCCCTGGAGGGCGTGGGTCTGCTGCTGGCCGTCGATCCGATCCTGGACATGGGCCGCACGGCGGTCAACGTCGCCGGTCAGGCGCTGATCCCGACCATCGTCGCCAAGCGTGAGGGCATCCTGGACGTGGCCCGCTACCACGCGCCGCGCGACGCCTCCGGCTTCGTGCCGCTGGACGAGGCCCACGCCGACGCCGGGACCGAGGAGGCCGAGGACGACCCGGACGTCCGCAAGGTCCCCGCGGGATCCGCCAGCCGGGGCTGAGGCCCGCTCCCCACGTCCGCCGCGGCCCGCCGGAGTCCCCCGGCGGGCCGCGCGGCTTCCCGTCGTCGGTGAGAACGGGTACACCGGGAACCGCGAGGGGGTGTCCGTTCGTCATTGTGATGAGGGAGGCGAGAAAAACGATCATGCTGCGCCACTTGGTAACACCCACAGTGCTGACCGCCGGGCTCGCGGCGGCGACGGTGAGCGCCGCGGTGGTGCCCGCCTCGGCCGACACCCAGCCCGAGCTGCCGGACACCCAGGCCGTCGTCGACGAACTCGAGGGCGACGGCGTCTTCATCGACCCGAGTATCGACCAGATCCCGGCCTCCGACGAGGAGGCCCTGGAGACGGCCGCCGCGGACGCGGGCGCGGACGTCCCCGTCTACTACGTGATCATCCCCAGCGGCAACGCCACGTCCAACGCCGGGGTCGAGTCCTTCATGGACCCGGTCATGGCCGAGGTCGGCGACGGCGCTTACGGCGTGCTCTCCGGGTCGGACTCCTTCTTCGTCACGTCCCCCAACATCACGGACACCGAGGCGGTCCGCGAGACCGCGCTGGCCAACGGGAACCAGAACCCGATCGACACGCTCGTGGCCGTGCCCGACGCGGCCGAGTCCCAGACCGCCCAGGAGGCCCCCTCCGAAGGCATCACCGCCTCCGGCCTGGTGCTGATCGGCCTCCTCCTGGTGATCGTCGCCGCGGGCGGCTGGTTCGTCTACAACAGCCGCAAGAAGCGTGAGGCGGAGAAGGCCAAGCAGCTTGAGGAGATCAGGCAGATGGCCACCGAGGACGTCGTCCGGCTCGGCGAGGACGTCGCCCGCCTGGAGATCGACGTGTCCGAGGTCGACGAGGCCACCCGCAACGACTACTCCCAGGCCATGGACGCCTACGACCAGGCCAAGTCGCTGCTGGACACCATCAAGGAGCCCGAGCAGGTCCGGCTGGTCACCAGCGCCCTGGAGGACGGCCGCTACTACATGACCGCCACCCGGGCCCGCATGAACGGCGACCCGGTACCCGAGCGGCGCGGCCCCTGCTTCTTCAACCCGCAGCACGGCCCGTCCGTGGAGGACGTCGTCTGGGCCCCGCCCGGCGGCGCGCCCCGCGAGGTCACCGCCTGCGCGGCCTGTGCCCAGGCGGTGCGCACCGGCGGGCAGCCCGACGTCCGCCTGGTCGAGGTGGACGGCGAGCGCCGCCCGTACTACGACGCCGGGCCGGCCTACTCGCCCTACGCCAGCGGCTACTTCGGCATGAACATGATGATGGGCATGTTCACCGGCATGATGATGGGCTCCATGATGGGGTCGATGATGGGCATGGGCATGGGCATGGGCGCCGGGGACGTCGGCGGCGAAGGAGACCTCGGCGGCGGGGACGACTTCGGCGGAGGCGGCGACTTCGGGGACTTCGGCGGCTTCGACTTCTGAGCCCCGCCGGACCTCGGCCGTCCAGAGGCCCCGGGCCCGGTGCCCGGGGCCTTCTCCATGGCCGGAGCGGGCCGGTGCGGCGGGGAGCGGCCGGCGCCGCGAGCCGTGTGGCGCCGCCCGTCACGGGCGGCCGGCGCCCCCAGGGGTCACTCTGGGAAGGACGCCGGTTCGGGGCCGGCGGCCGCCGCGTGCACGTCCTCGATCCACCGGCACACGGCCGCGGCGGTGTCCGCGGGCTCGGTGTGCGTGGTGTCGACCAGGGTGAGCGGGGGCCGCATGAGGCCGGCCTCGGCCTCCACCCAGGCGGCGAACTCCAGGTTCTCCCGGATCCGCTCCCCGTCCCACCCGCGCCAGGCGGGGCGGGCCCGCAGGCGCGCGGCCAGGACGTCGGGTTCACATGTCAGCGCGAGGTAGTGGACGTCGCTGAACAGGGCGCGCTCGGGCAGGGGCTCCAGCTCCGGCGGAACCACGGTCCCGCACAGCACGACGGGCCGTCCGCTCTGCTGGACCATGGCGGCGGTGCGCAGCCATGTGGAGCGGAACAGACGGTGGTGGTCGGCCGGATCACGGAGCCCGCCGACCCACAGCAGGTCCTGTTCCAGGACGACGAAGCGGTCCCGGAGCCTGTCCAGCAGCATTCCGGCGATGGTGGACTTGCCGGTGCCGCTGGGCCCCGACACGCAGTACAGGGGTAGGCGCAGGAACGGCCGGGTGCGCTGGCAGGACGCGCAGCGCAGCACGGAGACCCCCGCGGCGGTGTCGGGGGTCTCGTCCAGCTCCCCGCAGTGGACGCAGATCAGCGGGTGCACGGATTTCCTCGGTCGGGTTGTGAAGGGCGCTCGGCCGGGCCGGCTCAGTCGAAGAGCTGTTCCAGGAAGCTCTTCTTGCGGCGGTTGCGGTAGGGACGGGGGGAGTCCCGGTAGCCGCTGTATCCGCGCGGCGAGTCCTGGTAGCCGCCCCGGTAACCGCTCGGGGAGTCCGGGTAGCCGCCCCGGGGGTAGGCGGGCGGCGGGGCCTGGGGGTAGGACTGCGGCCGGACGTGGGGATCCGGGGGCGGCGCTACACCGTAATGCCGCTGCTCGGCGTCCACGATGCTCTCCAACTCACCGCGGTCCAGGAAGACACCCTGGCAGCCGTCACACCGGTCGATGTGGACGCCCTGTCGGTCGAACGTTCGCATGGGGCTTTGACACTTGGGACAGATCACACCAAGACGTTACTCGATGCGGGTCAAGACCGGGTAAGGAGGTGAGGTCCCGCCGGTGTTCCCGGGGCCCGCGGCGAGCGTCGCGGCCGGACGCTCGGCGGACCCCGAGGGACCGTAGGGGCGGGGGTCTACTCCGGGGAGGCCAGCATCAGGGAGCGGGCGGCCTCGGTGACGCTGCCGGACAGCGACGGGTACACCGAGAAGGTGTGCGCGAGGTCGTCCACGGTCAGGCGCTGCTGGACGGCGATGGACACGCCCAGGATGAGCTCGCTGGCGCGCGGGCCGACGATGACGCCGCCCAGCACGATCCCGGTGTGCTGGCGGCAGATCAGCTTGACGAAGCCGTCCTCGACCTCGTTCATCTTGGCGCGAGGGTTGGTGTTGAGCGGCAGGGTGACCGACCGGCCGTCGATCCGGCCGCTGCGCACGTCGTCCTCACTGGCGCCCACCGCCGCCAGTTCGGGGTGGGTGAACACGGTGGAGGCCACGGTGGACAGCTTGAGCGGGGCGACGGCCTCACCAAGCGCGTGCCACATGGCGATACGGCCCTGCATGGCCGCCACGGAGGCCAGCATGTTCACACCGGTGCAGTCACCCGCCGCGTACACGCCGGGGACGGTGGTGCGCGAGACCCGGTCGACCTCCACGAACCCGCCGCCGCCCAGGCGGACACCGGCCTCCTCCAGCCCCAGGTCGTCGGTGTTGGGGATCATGCCGACCGTCATCAGGCAGTGGCTGCCCTCCACGGTGCGACCGTCGGAGAGGGTGACGAGCACGCCGTCGTCGGTGCGCACGACCGACTCGGCGCGGGTCCGGTTCAGGACGGTCATGCCGTGGCGCATGAAGACGTCCTCCAGCACCTCGGCGCCGTCGGGGTCCTGGGTGGGCATGACCCGGTCCCGGGAGGAGACCAGGGTGACGTTGGCCCCCAGGGACTGGTAGGCGCTGGCGAACTCGGCGCCGGTGACACCGGAGCCGACCACGACCAGCTTCTCCGGCAGCTCCTCCATGTCGTAGAGGTGGCGCCAGGTGAGGATGCGCTCGCCGTCCGGTTTGGCGGTGGGCAGCTCACGGGGATGGGCGCCCGTGGCGATGAGGACGACGTCGGCGCGCAGGCGCTGGTCGCCGACGGCGACGATGTGCGGGTCGACCAGGCGGGCCTCGCCGCTGACGACCCGCACGCCCTCCTTGGTCAGGCGGGCACGGGTGTCGTCGGACTGCGCCTGGGCCAGGCGTTTGATCCGGGAGTTCATCTTGTCGGTGTCCACCTCGACCGCGGCCTTGCCGTGGGCGTCGTGGATGTGGATACCGAGGCTGTCGGACTCGCGTACGTACGTGGTGCGGGTGGACGTGGCGATCAGGCTCTTGGACGGAACGCAGTCGGTGAGGACGCAGGCACCGCCGATTCCGTCGCGTTCCACCACCGTCACGTCCGCGCCGAGCTGCGCCGCGACCAGCGCCGCCTCGTAGCCCCCGGGTCCGCCACCGATGATCACGACCTTCGTCACGCTGCCTCACTCCCTCTGCGGCTGGGCCGCCACGCGCGTTTGCCGGTCTGGACGATATGCGAGCATGGCGGAGCACCACCTGGTTTCATCGCTTCCCTCCATTGTCGTCCATGCCGACCGGCGGAAATAGCAGGCGCCCCGGACAGAGCGGTCCACGATGCCGCCCGCGTCCGTCCACGCCGCGCGGAAGCCGGCCCCGCCCCTGGTCAGGCGGCCCGTGGGTGAGGCGTTGGTTCCGATCGGACCTCTGAATCCGGGAGTTCGCGCGCGAGTTCCGCGAAGTGGGACACACGCACCCGCGTTCCGGATCATTCCGGTCCTCCGGCTGTAGCATCCGTCGTGTGATGGAACGAGAGCAGCGGCCGAAGACCACTGGTGAGGCGAAGGAGCTGGCGGCCGACGCGGCGCGGGAACTGCTGTCCCGTGCCGGAGCCGACCGCTTCGACATGCTGGTGGTACTCGGCTCGGGCTGGGCGGGCGCGGTGGACACACTGGGCTCGTACGACATCGAGTTCGACGTGACCGAGCTGCCCGGTTTCCACGCACCCACAGCCGAGGGGCACTCGCCCAAGGTCCGCAGCATGTGGGTGGGTGACAAACGGGTGGCCGTGTTCATGGGACGCGTCCACCTCTACGAGGGCTACGACCCGCTGGAGATCGCCCACACGGTACGCACGGGCGTGGCCGCGGGCGCGACGACCGCCGTGCTGACGGGATCGGCCGGGTCTTTGCGCACCGACTTCGCCCCGGGGCAGCCCGTGGTGATCCGGGACCACATCAACCTGACCGCCCGGTCCCCGCTGGTGGGCGCCTCGTTCGTGGACCTGACCGAGGCCTACAGTCCCCGGCTGCGACAGGTCGTCCACGAGGTGGACGTGACACTGACCGAGGGCGTGTACGTGTCCACGGTCGGACCGCAGATGCAGACCCCGGCGGAGCTGAAGGTGCTGCACCAGGCGGGCGCGGACATGGTGGGGCGGTCGATCGCCCTGGAGGCCATCGCGGCCGTGGAGATGGACGCCGAGGTGCTGGGACTGGCGATGATCAGCAACGACGCCGTCGGCGCGGTCCTCGAACCCTTCGATCCCGAGCGTGCCCTGGAGGTCGTCACCCAGCGGGCGCGCAGGCTGGGCGAACTGCTCAACAGGGTGCTCACCCGGGCATAGGCCCGGCGGAGCCGGTGCGGACGAGCGGCCGTCCGGGCCGCGCGTCCTGTGGTGGGGCACCTCCGGCCGGGCCGCTCGGTACCGGCGTGGCGAGCGTACACCCCGAGGCCATGGGGTGGACGGCACCGACCGCGGTCCGGCCGGAGGTAGTGCTTGCCCCGGTGCCTCGTGTCGCGCGAGATCCCCGCAGATCCCGTTGGACTGGCGACCCGGACACCTTTCTCTTCTTCCCGTTATTCAGTTGGACCGCGCGCGTGCCCTGGGGAGCTCCCGGGTGGATGGCCATCCGCGCGAAGCCCGCCCGCCCGGAACCTTCCCCTTAGGCATGCCTTACCTAACCAGATCTACGTGGGTGCGTCAACCCCGTACCCGGCGAACAGCGGACCCGGCCGCCACACGGGGGTGGGGCCGGGTCGGGTCCGAAGGGGGCAGCGCTCAGGCCAGCAGGAACACCGCTATGAGAAGCACCGCTGTCGCGGCCATGACCACGATCACTTCCAGGGGCACCATGGTCTGCGGCTCGTCCTCAGCACCCAGCGCGGCGGGCCCCGCCTCGTCCACGTCCTTGATCGGTCCGCTGAGCGGACGCGTCTTGTACCGCTCGGCGTCCTGACGCAGCTGCCGGGCCGCCAGGTCCACCGGACGCATCCCGGCCGGGTCCTCGTCCTCGTTCCCCGGATCGAGGTAGCCCGAATCGCGCCGCATGTTGTCACGGACCTTCCGGCGCTTGGTCTCGCGCAGCGGCCAGGAGCGCACGATGCGCCGCGGGGTGTGCACCCGCAGGACGTCGGTGACGTCCACCCAGGACACCGAGGCCCACGGCACGAAAGTCTCACGCAGCGGGTTGATCACCCTCAGACCGCGCTCGGTGGAGACCACGCGCGGGCGCAGCCACACGAGGTAGACGACGGAGACCGTCGTGACCAGCAGCGCACCGGCGATCCAGGCCTGACGGCCCTCACCGCGCCAGACCACGTCCAGCAGGAGCAGGACCGCGACGACGATCCACACGATCGCCGCCACCCGCGTGACGGTGGAGTAGTGGGTGGTGGGGTTCGGTCCGTCCATCAGGTGGTGGCCCACTTCAGCTGCGCGAAGCCGGGCTTGATGATTCCGTTGATCAGCGCCAGGCGCTCGTCGAAGGGCAGGAAGGCCGACTTCATGGCGTTGACCGTGAACCACTGCATGTCGTCCCAGCCGTACCCGAATGCCTCCGAGAGCCGGGCGAACTCCTCCGACAGGCTGGTACCGCTCTGTAGGCGGTTGTCGGTGTTGACTGTGATGCGGAAGCGCAGGTCGTGCAGCATCCCGATGGGGTGCCCGGCGATCGACTCGGCGGCCCCGGTCTGCACGTTGGAGCTGGGGCACATCTCCAGCGGCACCCGCTTGTCACGCACGTACTGGGCCAGGCGCCCCAGCCGGGGCGCGCCGCCGGACTCGTCCACGGTGATGTCGTCGATGATGCGCACGCCGTGGCCCAGGCGGTCGCACCCGCACCACTGGAGGGCCTCCCAGATGGAGGGGAGCCCGAACGCCTCACCCGCGTGGATGGTGAAGTGGAAGTTCTCGCGGCGCAGGTACTCGAACGCGTCCAGGTGGCGGGTGGGCGGGTTGCCCGCCTCAGCGCCCGCGATGTCGAATCCGGACACGCCGGCGTCGCGGTAGCGGACCGCCAGCTCGGCGATCTCCGACGAGCGCGCGGCGTGCCGCATCGCGGTGACCAGCTGCCCGGTGCGGATGCTGCGCCCCTGTTCGGCGGCGCGCTTCTCCCCCAGTTCCAGGCCCTCCTGGACGGCCTCGACGACCTCCTCCAGGGTGAGCCCGGCCTCCAGGTGCTGCTCTGGGGCGTAGCGCTGCTCGGCGTAGACCACACCGTCGGCGGCCAGGTCCTCGGTGGCCTCGGCGGCGACCCGGACGAGGGCGTCACGGGTCTGCATGACCGCCGTGGTGTGCGCGAACGTCTCCAGGTAGCGCTCCAGGGAGCCGGAGTCGGAGGCGTCGCGGAACCACCGGCCCAGTTCCTCCGCATCGTAGGTGGGAAGACCGGTGTAGCCGGTCTCCCTGGCCAGTTCCACGACGGTGGCCGGACGCAGACCGCCGTCGAGGTGGTCGTGCAGGAGTACCTTCGGCGCCCGTCGGATCTGCTCAACTGTGAGTGGCTGGTTCATGGGTTCAGGATGCCACCAGCCCGGGAGGGGCCCCGCCACACCGGAGCGAAGTTGTCGAAAATCCGGTAGATGCCGGTGGGGGCTTACACGCCCGGTTCAGGCCAGCGCCTCCTCACTGTCCCTGCGGCCCTCGCGGCGGATGTCCTCCCACAGCGCCGTCAGGGCGGTGGTGACCATGAAGCGCGTGCCCGTGCCGATGGCGCGCTCGTCCACGTCGAAGGTGCCCCGGTGCAGGTCCAGCATGGGACCGCTCCAGTCCGGGGAGTGGGTCCCCAGGCGGGCCAGCGCGCCGGGGACCTGTTCCAGGTACCAGGCGAAGTCCTCCCCGCCCAGGCTCTGCGGGGTGGAGGCCGCCGCGTCGGCGCCCAGGGACAGGGCGACCGCCTCGCGCATGATGTCGACGCTGGCCGACTCGTTGATGGTGGGCGGAACGCCCCTCCGGTAGGTCACCTCGGCCTCGGCGCCGTAGGCGGAGGCCACCGACTCCACCAGGCCCTTGACGATGTCGGGGGCCGCGTGCCAGGCCTCGTCGTCCAGGCAGCGCACGGTGCCCTCGGCGACGGCGTCGTCGGGGATGACGTTGGGCGCCGACCCCGCGCTGATGCGCCCCCACACCAGGCTGAACCCGGCCCGGGGATCGACTCGCCGGGAGAGCGCGGCGGGCAGCTCGGTGACGACCTTGCCCATGGCGTAGACGAGGTCGGAGGTCAGGTGCGGACGGGCGGTGTGCCCTCCCGGACCCGACAGGCGCACCATGAGCTGGTCGCAGGCGGCGGTGATGCCGCCCGTGCGCAGCCCGACCTGGCCGACCATCAGCCGGGGGTCGCAGTGCAGGGCGAAGATCCGGTCCACGCCCTCCAGAGCCCCGGCGTTGAGCACCTCCACGGCGCCGCCCGGCAGCTCCTCGGCCGGCTGGAAGACGAGCCGGACCCGGCCGGGCAGGGCGCCCGCCCGCTCCAGCTGGGCGAGGAAGACCCCCGCCGCCAGCATGACCGTGGTGTGCACGTCGTGCCCGCAGGCGTGGGCGACCCCGGGCACCGTGGAGCGGTAGGGGACGTCCTTCTCGTCGGTCAGGGGCAGGGCGTCGATATCGGCGCGCAGGGCGATCAGGGGACCGCTCCCGGAGCCGACATCGCAGATCAGGCCGGTCCCCTGGGGTAGCTCCTGTGGTTTGAGGCCGACGTCGCGTAGGCGCTCGGCGATCCGCCCGGTGGTGCGGTGCTCGGCGAAGGCGAGTTCGGGGTGCATGTGCAGGTCCCGGCGGAAGCCGCTCAGATCCCGCCCATGGCGCGCCAGGAAAGCGGTCAACTGTTCCGGCAGGTCATGTCCCTGCATGCGAGGGTCCCCTCTTCTCCACGTCTACCGCGTGCCGGCTCCGTCGCCGACACCGACCTGTGCACGGGTGGGACCGCCGTGGAGCTCGGCGGCGAGCATGTCCACGACGTCGTCGAGGGAACCGCCCCCGGCGATGACCGCGCGCTGGCGCTCGTAGGAGGCACCCTTGTCCAGGATCTCGGAGACCAGGTCCAGGTCCTCGGCGCAGCCCAGGCGGTCCGCGACCGGTTTCAGCTCGCGGACCAGCTCGTACAGGTCGTCCCGCAGCGGAACGGTGGTTCCGCGCGAGTCCGTGATGACACGAGCGTCGAGTCCGTAGCGGGTGGCACGCCACTTGTTGTCCTTCACCACCCAGGACGGCGGGCTGGGCAGTCCGTACCCGCGGTCGAGCTGATGATCGAACAGTTCCACCAGGCTCTGAGAGAGCGCGGCGGCCATTCCCACCTCGCGCAGGGTGGGAATCCCGTCGAACATCCGGATCTCGACGGTGCCGAAATCAGGATGCGGACGGATGTCCCACCACACTTCCTTGATAGAGGCGATGGTACCCGCACGGAGAAGCGTTTCGAGGTATTCCTCGAAAGCAGCCCAGTGCGGCAGGTTCGGCGGCGGCCCGGAGGTGGGAAGCGCACCGAAGACGACCGACCGGGTGGAGGCCAGTCCGGTGTCGTGGCCGCCCCAGAAGGGACTGGAGGCGCTCAGGGCCAGGAAGTGCGGCAGGTACCTCGCCAGGGCGTTGACCATCGGAATGGCCTTGTCCCTGTGGCGCACCCCCACATGGACGTGGACGCCGCAGGTCAGAATGCGCCGGGCCAGCCACTGCATCTGCTCGATCAGTTCGCCGTAGCGCTTTCCGGGGCTGAGCTCCTGGTCACGCCAGTCGTCGATGGGGTGGGTTCCGGAGCAGGTCAGCGTGGTCCCCCATGGCGTCAGGACCTCACGCATCCGGTCGACGTTGCCGCTCAGGTCGCGCTTGGCCTCCGCCACGGTCTCGCAGATCCCGGTCACGACCTCCACCTGGGACTGCATGAGTTCGTGCCTCAGCGGAGGAACGGACGCGTCCGAGCTGAGTTCGGGCAGTTCGGAGAGGAGTTTCTGAGCTTCCTGCCTCAGATGCCGACTGCGCTGGTCGACGAGCTGGAGTTCCCACTCCACGCCGATCGTCGCGCGTTCGGACGAGTTGAATGCGATTCCCATCTGCCCTCCGGAGGGGGTGATTGCCGACCGCCGCGGCCGACGCACCGTCACGCCCGGCGAACCGGTCAACCGGGACACGGGAGGACTACCCGTAACGCGCCGCTCACATACGGGTTAAGTGCCTCGTGTAAGGCGAATTTCGCGAAAAGAATTTCTGCTTACACGTTACCGACCGGGCCGGTCATCCACGGCCGCCGGCGCGGTGGCGCAGTGCCCACGCCGCGGCGCCGGCCGCGCCCACCGCTCCCAGCAGGGACAACGCCACGGCGAGCACACGTCCGGCCAACCGGCGTTCAGCCGGCTCCCGCTCCGAGGCGCCCGGGGCCGGGACCGGCCGGGTCCAGTCCATACCGTTCTCCTCCGGCAGCGGAATCGAGCCGGTGTAGGGCGGCGGCACCAACAGCCATGTGGCCGTCCACGCCGCGCTGAACACGACCAGGCGCATCACCAGGTTGATCCACACCAGCAGCCCCACCAGGACGGCGAATGAGGCGTACACGGGATTGGTGAGCGTCCCGGCCAGCAGCACCGCCGCGGCGGCCTTGAGGATCTCGAAGCCGACCGCGCCCAGCAGGGCGCCCCGCCACATCATCCAGGCCGGCCGCCCGCTGCCCGACAGCAGTGCGAACGCCAGCATGAAGATCCCCATGTTGACGCACACGGCGATCACCAGGGCCAGGCCGCGCAGGGACAGGCCGGCCAGGAGGGAGCCCTCCAGGCCCACCAGCGACAACAACCACTGCGTGGCGGCCTGCGCGACGCTGGTGAAGGCCACCGTGACGAGCAGGGCCACGCCCAGGCCCAGCATGACCAGCAGGTCGGCCGCCTTGCGCAGGAGGAGGTTCGGACCCTCGCGGGGGCTCTTCAACCAGATGGAGTGCAGGGCCTCACGCAGTGCCGAGACCGAGTTCAGGCCCGCGTAGAGCAGACCGGCCACGCCGAGGACGCTCGCGCCCACGCGTGCCTGGGCGATCTGTTCGATGGGCAGCTGGCCGGCCAGCCCGGGCAGCGCCTCGTCCAGCGCCTGCTGGAGGTAGTCGCCGACCTCGACCTGCACGTTCGCCAGGAAGCCGACCGCGGCGAAGGCCAGGGCCAGCAGCGGGAAGAAGGACAGGAAGGCGAAGTAGGTGACCGCCCCGGCCAGCTGGTTGCCGTTGCGGTCGGCGTAGCGCGCGTAGGCGCGCACCAGGTGGTCGAGGGCGGGACTGCGTCGCCGCAGCTCCCAGTACGTGTCCATGGCCATGTTCTGGTAGTGCCGGGCCGTGTCCTTGGCCCGGTCCAGCACTGCGGCCAAGAGCCCTCCCCCGCGCTGCCTGTCGCGTGTCCCCTCCGGCGGCTCGGCCGGCGCTCCCGGAACGGTCACCAGTGAACCGAAACCCTAGCCGCGCCTTGGTCCGCCCACGAAACCTCCACGCCGATCGGATCGCGCAGACCAGGACAAAACCCTAAGCGGGGGGTGATCCCGGACACACCCCGGGCTTGGGCACACTTGAGGAAACAGAGTCATCCGGGGAGGGGGGCGCCGGTGGGCGGCGCGGGGGCACGGCTGCGTGCCGTGCTGGGTGTGCGTTCGGCGGGTCCGCTGGGGGCATGGCCCGAGCGGGAACCGGACGCCGATGCACTGGTACGGGGATTCCGGGCGCGGTTCGGCGCACCGCCGGCGGGGGTGTGGCACGCGCCCGGGCGGCTGGCGGTCATGGGTGAGCACACCATGGCCAGCGGGGGTATCGGACTGTACACGGCCCTGCCTTGGGGGGTGACCGCGGCCGTCGGTCCCGTACCGGGTCCCGGCGTACACGTGGCGACGCTCAACGGCCCCCTGCGGGCCCGGCGGGGGGCGGCGCGAGCCGTGGCGGGGGCCGTGGCCGAGGCGCGCCGGACCGGCGTTCTGGAGGCCGGCACGGGGGTCCGCGTCGTCCTGGGCGCGGACCTGCCCGAACACGCCTCCCTCGGCCACACGGCCGCCGTGGGGGCCGCGGTGGCGCTGGCCCTCGCCGACCTGGACGGCGGTCCCCCGCCGGAGGGAGCCACCGTCGACCAGCGGGTGGCCCTGGCGGCCAGGCCCGGATGCGCGGTCCGGGTGAACCTGAGGAGCATGCGTACCACCGTGCTGCCCTTCGACCTCTCCGGGGACGGGCTACGGCTGATGGTGGTGGACACCGGCGCCCTGCCCCGGCGTGACCTGCGGGCGACGCGCTCGGCCGAACTGGAGCGCGCGCAGGAGATCCTGGGGCCGCTGCGCTCGGTCCAGGACCTGCCCGGATCACTGCGGAGGCTGCCGGACCCCGTACTGCGCCGCCGGGTGGAGTACGCGGTCACCGAGGTGCACAGGCTCAACGCGGCGGTCGGACTGCTGCGCGCCGGGCGCCCCGGGGAGACGGGCCCCATCCTCTCCGCCTCCCACCTGTCGCTGCGCCGGTTCGGACTGCCCACCCCGGAGGCGGACCTGGCCGCGGAGACCGCCGCGCGGGCGGGGGCGCGCGGGGTACGGATGTCCGGGTGGGCGGGGACGGTGCTGGCACTGGCCGCCGAGGAACGGGTGGACGGCGTCGGGGAGGCGCTCGCCGCGGAGTTCGGCGCCAGGGGTTGGGCACCGCCGCGGGTACGCGCCGCCGTGCCCTCCGCCGGCGCCCACCGGCTTCGCTGAGCGGCCCGGTCCGCCCCCCGTGGGCCTCACGGAGACCGTGGGCGGGGAACATTCGGACGAACCCGGCTACCCTTTTCGCGATCACACAGAATGAAAGTAGCGACGATGCGTTCCACGGCGCTGAGCAGATAGGCGATGCGATGCCTGACCGACGGAACCGGGGAGAGAGCGGCCGGACCGGTGAACACGACAGACAGGGCGTGTTCCGGCGCGGTGGCACCCCGGGCAGACCGGATGCATTCGAGAGGCTCTACCGCTCTCATGAGTCCGAGCAGCGGACGCTCGGTGAGACTCGTCGGCTCCCGACGGCCGACGAGGTCCCTCCGGTCCGGCCGGGCAAGCCCAGGAAGCGCACCCACGGCGCCGGGCGCGAGTACGACGGCCGCGGCATCGAGCGCAGGAGGAAGGAGCGCCGCCGCAAGCGGGCCACCACGGTCGTGGTGACCGTGCTGGTGCTCCTGCTGGTCCTACCCCTGGGGGCCGTCGGCGGGTTCTACCTGTACGCGAACTCGCGCCTGGACCGGGTGGAGGCCCTGCTGGACTACGAGGGACGCCCGGACGACCAACCCGGCACGACCTACATGGTCGTCGGCTCCGACAGCCGCGACGGGATGGACGACGAGCAGATGCGGGATCTGGCCACCGGTTACGCGGAGGGCCGCCGAACCGACACCATCATGGTGCTCTACGTCCCCGAGGACGGCGAGCCCACCATCGTCAGCGTCCCCCGCGACTCCTACGTGCCCCTGGCCGTCCCCGGCTACGCCGACAACAAGATCAACGCCTCCTTCGCCGACGCCGTGTGCGGCACGGACGAGGAGGGCGAGGAGGTCTGCGGCGGCCCGGCACCCCTCGTGGAGACCTTCGAACGCGCGTCCGGTGTGCGTATCGACCACTACGTGGAGATCGGCATGGGCGGTTTCGTCGACATCGTGGACGCGGTCGGCGGTGTCGAACTGTGCCCCGAGGAGCCCATGGCCGACCCCAAGGCCGGCCTGGACATCGAGGCGGGCTGCCAGGAGATGGACGGCGGCACCGCCTTGGGCTACGTGCGCACCCGTGCCACCATCCGCGCCGACCTGGACCGCATCGCCCGCCAGCGCGAGTTCTTCTCAGCGCTGGTCCAGGAGGCCAGCGCCCCCTCCACCCTGTTCAACCCCTTCCAGTCCGTTCCGCTGGTGCTCGCGGGCACCGACACGTTCATGGTGGACGAGGGCGACAAGCTGCGGCACCTGGCCAGCATGCTCCTGGCGATGCGCGGCGGCACCCGGACCACCGCGATCCCCGTGGGCAGCACCCCGAACCTGGACGGCGTCGGTTCGGTGGTGCTCTGGGACGAGACCCTCTCCGAGGAGATGTTCACCGCCATGCGCGCCGGAGAACCCATCCCCGAGGACACCTTCCAGGAATAGCGGAGCGGGCCTGACACGCGTCCGCCCGACGGTGGCGCCCCGCCGGGCGGCGGGGCGCCACCGGGGCGCCGGCCCGCGAGACGGTGCCTCTGTCCGGGGCGGCGGAACATGCCTTTGAGCAGTCCTCGGACGGGAACGCCCGGTACGGCAAAAGCGAAGGGCCCGTCGCCGAGGCGACGGGCCCTTCTTCGTGACGTTCCGTACTGTGCGCGCCTACCCCCCAGCGGGCGCACGGCCGGCACGTCGGTCCATGGTGGCAGAGGGGCGGTAAACCCGCTCTGGCCTGCCGGTTCTCACCGGCACGTCTCCACAATAGGTCAAAGCTCTCTTAAGGTGCGAATCCAGTCCACGTGGTCTATGTCGCACCTTCGAACCGCACCGGTCATCCGGCCCTGCCATCCTCCCACCACCGACCAGCGCGTGTATGCCGAACACGGGAAACACGTCGGAAAACTTCGTGTGTCCCAAACACCCAAAACCCCGTGAACAAGGCGTTCGGGGCGCCCTGCCCTCACTCCGGGCCGGACACGACGACGCCCGGGCGCCTCCCCTCGGAGCCGCCCGGGCGTGTTCCGCGTCTCACCGGACCGCCGGCCCCGGGTGATCAGGACCACCCGGGATCAGTCGCGGGACTCAGGCCAGGCGCTTGGCGAGGTTCTCGTCCAGGGCGGCGAGGAACTGCTCGGTGGTCAGCCACTCCTGGTCGCCGCCGACCAGCAGCGCGAGGTCCTTGGTCATCTGGCCGCCCTCGACGGTCTTGACGACGACGTCCTCCAGGGCGTTGGCGAACTCGACGACCTTCGGGGTGTTGTCCAGCTTGCCCCGGTGCTCCAGACCGCGGGTCCACGCGTAGATGGAGGCGATCGGGTTGGTCGAGGTGGGCTTGCCCTGCTGGTGCTGGCGGTAGTGACGGGTCACCGTGCCGTGGGCGGCCTCGGCCTCGACCGTGCGGCCGTCGGCGGTGCGCAGGACGGAGGTCATCAGGCCCAGGGAGCCGAAGCCCTGCGCGACCGTGTCGGACTGCACGTCGCCGTCGTAGTTCTTGCAGGCCCAGACGTAGCCGCCCTCCCACTTGAGCGCGGCGGCGACCATGTCGTCGATGAGGCGGTGCTCGTAGGTCAGGCCCGCGGCGTCGAACCGCTCCTTGAACTCGGTGTCGAAGATCTCCTGGAACACGTCCTTGAACATGCCGTCGTAGGCCTTGAGGATCGTGTTCTTGGTGGACATGTAGACCGGGTAGTTGCGGTCCAGGCCGTAGTTCAGGCTCGCGCGCGCGAAGTCCTCGATGGACTTGCGGAAGTTGTACATGCCCATCGCGACGCCCCCGTCCTCGGGGAAGTTCGCGACGTCGAACTCGACCGGCTCGCTGCCGTCGGCCGGGGTGTAGGTCATGGTGACCGTACCGGGGCCGGGCACCTTGAAGTCGGTGGCCTTGTACTGGTCGCCGTGGGCGTGGCGGCCGATGATGATCGGCTTGGTCCAACCGGAGACCAGGCGGGGCACGTTCTCGCAGATGATGGGCTCGCGGAAGACGACGCCACCGAGGATGTTGCGGATGGTGCCGTTGGGCGAGCGCCACATCTTCTTGAGGCCGAACTCCTCGACCCGGGCCTCGTCCGGGGTGATGGTGGCGCACTTGACGCCGACGCCGTGCTCCTTGATGGCGTTGGCGGCGTCGACGGTGATCTGGTCGTCGGTGCGGTCGCGCTCCTCGATGCCCAGGTCGTAGTACTTCAGGTCGACGTCGAGGTAGGGGAGGATCAGGCGGTCCTTGATAAAGGACCAGATGATCCGGGTCATCTCGTCGCCGTCGAGCTCGACTACGGGGTTCTCGACCTTGATCTTGGCCATGGCTGTGTGGCTGTCCCTTCAGTCTTCGCTACCGCCTCGTGCGGCGGAGACCGACAACCGGTTCGTGGCCGGAGCCGGTCCGCACGCGCGGCAATCACCTGATCCCGCCCGGGGTCCGTGCTCCCCGGGGAGGCGGTGGCTTGTCAGTGTCGCGGTATCTCGACGTCAAGCTTATTCGACGCCTAGGAGGATAGTTGCGGCGCCACCCATGCCAACACGATCAACAGGACCGCGAGGGTGACCAGGGTGAGCAGATCGATCCAGCGACGGCGCACGGCGAGCATGCCGATCCAGTCCTCCGGCAGGAAGAGCCGGAAGGCCGTCGCCAGCAGCAACGCGCCCGCGATGATCGCCGGGCCGCGCTTGAAGTAGGCCGCGGCCACGACCACGATCCCCGCCGCGAGCGCCGACATGACGAGGAAGTACGGCACCTGGGAGAGCCAGTACGGCACCTTCGGCCGCACCGGGACCTCCGGGGCCCCGCCGGAGTCCCGGTCCCCGTCGCCGTGTCCCCCGTCGGGTCCGTGCCCCTCGCGATCCGCCTTCTCGGGCGTCCTCTCCTCCGGCACGCCCTCGTCCGCGTCCGCCAAATTCGCCTGCCCCGCCTTGTCCACCGCGTCCCGACCTGTTCGGTTACGAATTGCTTGGCCGCCTCGCGGCTCGTTCACGGTCTTCCCCGGCGATGGCGCGGATCGGCCACCCGTTGGAGGCGGGCTGTCCGAAACCGAACACCGCTCTGGAGGCTCATGTCCTTGAGGGCTTCGGCGACGCCGTGCGGGAAGCTCGGCTTCCCGTCCGGGAGAGATGGGCCCATTGTAGTGATCCGCGTCGCCGACGCCTCAGGGCTCACGGAAACGGGCTTGCACCCGGCCACCTCCGCTGGTGTCCGTTTCTCGCTTCCGGTCCGGCCACAGAGCCGTATTTCCGCGCCTTATCCGGCTAACTCCGGAGTAAGCGCGTAGAACGCGTACCACCCGGGTAACCCAGCTGGAGATGAGTGCACAGGTGAGCGAGGACCACCCCCATGAAGCCCACTCAACGAGCGGACCGAACCGCCGCCCCCCGACAGTCATCCCTCCACCACCGTCGCCCACACCCCCACCGGCAGCGTCACCCCAGCCCGGGAGGAACCACCGTGGACGGGCCCTACCTCCGTACAGAAGAGACCGGGGACATCCGCCAGCTCGCCGGAGAGGTCACCACGATCGGCCGCGGAGAGGGCGCCGACATCCGGCTCAACGATCCGAGTGTCTCCCAGCTGCACGCCGAACTGGTCCGCCGCGGCCCCTACGTCTACGTGGTCGATCTGGGGCTGTCCCGCAACGGGACCCGTGTGAACGGGCGCCCCATCGCCCGCCGGGTCCTGGAGGAGGGCGACGTGGTGACCTTCGGCACCGCCCGCTGCCGGGTCGGCGGGCTCCACCGGGAGCAGATCAGCCCCGACATCGAGCTGCGCCGCGGCGCCGCCCCCGAGCTCACCCGCCGGGAGCTGGACGTGCTGACCGCGCTGTGCCAGCCCGCGCTGTCGGAGGAGGCCTTCGTCGCCCCCGCCACCGCACGCGACATCGCCGAGGCGCTGGTGGTCACGGAGGCGGCGGTCAAACAGCACCTGCTGCGGCTGTACCAGAAGTTCCGCATCCCCGAGGGGCAGAACCGCAGGACCCGGCTGGCCAACGAGGTCGTGGCCCTGGGACTGGTCCGGCCGATGCCGGTGGGCGGCTCGGCCCGCAAGGCCAGCTGACCGCCCCCGGGTGTCCCCCGCCCGCGGAGCGCGCCCGGGGACGAGTGGACCCGGCGACGCTACGCACCGTCAGGGCCCATGCCCGTGGGTGAGGCCCCGTGGGCGGCTCCCCGCGCGTGTCCTCCCCACGCGGATCCCGCGCGGGGAGGACACGCGCTCACACGCGCGCGGGGCACGGCCCGCTATCCGGCGGCCTGGCGCTCGGCGGCCTCCACCACGTTCACCAGCAGCATCGCCCGGGTCATGGGGCCGACGCCGCCGGGGTTCGGGGAGAGGTGGCCGGCCACCTCGGCCACGTCGGGCACGACGTCGCCGACAAGCCCGGACTCGGTCCGGGTGACCCCGACGTCGAGCACGGCCGCGCCCGGCTTGACCATGTCCTTGGTGACCAGACCGGGCACACCGGCACCGGCGACGATGATGTCGGCGCGGCGCGTGTGCTCGGCGAGGTCGCGGGTGCCCGTGTGGCACAGGGTGACGGTGGCGTTCTCCGACCGGCGGGTCAGCAGCAGGCCGAGGGGGCGGCCCACGGTCACACCACGGCCCACCACGACCACCTCGGCGCCCTTGAGCGGCACGTCGTAGCGGGTGAGCAGCTCCACGATGCCGCGCGGGGTGCACGGCAGCGGCGCCTCCTGCATCAGCACCAGCCTGCCCAGGTTCGAGGGCTGGAGGCCGTCCGCGTCCTTGCCCGGATCGACCAGGCCCAGTACCCGGTTCTCGTCCAGGCCCTTCGGCAGCGGCAGCTGCACGATGTAGCCCGTGCACGCCGGGTCCTCGTTCAGCTCGCGGACGGCCCGCTCCACGTCCTCCTGTGTGGCGTCGGCGGGCAGGTCGCGGCGGAGGCTCTCGATGCCCACCTGCGCGCAGTCGCGGTGCTTTCCGCGCACGTAGGTGTGGCTGCCCGGGTCGTCGCCGACCAGCACCGTGCCCAGTCCGGGGGCGACCCCCTGCTCGTGCAGCCTCGCCACCCGCTTGGAGAGGTCCTCGCGGATGGACTTCGCGACGGCCTTGCCGTCCAGAACGGTCGCGCTCATTCTTTGCTCCTCGCTCAGTGGAAGAAGTGCCGGGTGCCGGTGAGGTACATGGTCACTCCGGCGTCCTTGGCCGCGGCGATGACCTCCTCGTCACGGACCGAGCCGCCGGGCTGGACGACGGCGCGGACCCCGGCGTCGGTGAGGATCCGCAGGCCGTCCGGGAACGGGAAGAAGGCGTCGCTGGCCGCCACGGAGCCGGTCACGCGGTCGCCGGCACGGGTCACGGCCAGGCGCGCGGAGTCGACCCGGTTGACCTGGCCCATGCCCACCCCCACGGTGGCACCGTCGGAGGCCAGCAGGATGGCGTTGGACTTGACCGCGCGCACGGCCTTCCAGGCGAAGGCCAGGTCGGCGAGGACCGCCTCGTCCGCGGCCTCCCCGGTGGCCAGGGTCCAGGTGGAGGGATCGTCGCCGGGGGCGTCGATGGCGTCCCGGGACTGCACCAGCAGGCCGCCGCTGATCTGTCGGTTCTCCACGCCCGTGCCGAAACCGGTGTCCTCCACGACCAGGAGGCGGATGTTCTTCTTCCTGGTGAGGGTCTCGACCGCCTCGGGCTCGAAGGCGGGGGCGATGACGACCTCGGTGAAGACCTCCGCGATCTGCCCGGCGAGCTCCGCGCCGACCGGGCGGTTGGTCGCGATGACCCCGCCGAAGGCCGACACCGGGTCGCAGGCGTGCGCCTTGCGGTGGGCCTCGGCGTTGTCGGCTCCGACCGCGATCCCGCACGGGTTGGCGTGCTTGACGACGGCCACGCACGGCCCGTCGAAGTCGTGTGCGGCGCGCAGAGCGGCGTCGGCGTCCACGTAGTTGTTGTAGGACATCGCCTTGCCGTGCAGCTGCTCGGCCCCGGCCAGGCCGGTCTCGGGGGCTCCCGCGGCGGTGTACAGCGCCGCCTTCTGGTGCGGGTTCTCGCCGTAGCGCAGCACGTCCTTGCGGCTGTGGGCGCTGCTGAGGAAGGTGGGCCAACCCGACTGGCCGGCCTCCTCGTCGGGTGCGTAGGCGCCGGAGAACCAGCTGGCGACGGCCGCGTCGTAGGTGGCGGTGTGCTGGAAGGCGAGTCCGGCCAGGCGTTTGCGCTGCTCCAGGGTGAACCCGCCGTCGCGGACCGCCTCCAGGGCGGCGTCATAGCTGCCCGGGTCGACCACGATCGCGACGCTGCCGTGGTTCTTGGCCGAGGCGCGCACCATGGCGGGGCCGCCGATGTCGATCTTCTCGATGCAGTCGGCCTCGGAGGCACCCGAGGCGACGGTGTCCTGGAAGGGGTAGAGGTTGACCACGACCAGGTCGAAGGGGGCGATGCCCAGTTCCTTGATCCTGGCGACGTGCTCAGGGTTGCCCTGGTCGGCGAGGAGGCCGGCGTGCACGGAGGGGTGCAGGGTCTTGACCCGACCCTCCATGATCTCGGGGAAGCCGGTCACGTCCTCCACCGGGGTGACGGGGATGTCGGCGGCGCGCAGCCGCGCGGCCGTGGAGCCGGTGGAGACGATCTCCACCCCGGCCTCGGCCAGGCCGATGCCCAGCTCCTCCAGACCGGTCTTGTCGTAGACGCTGATCAACGCACGCCTGATGGCCTGCTGGGTCACCGGTTCTCCTTCGTGTCGGTCGCGTCGGCGACGCTCTGCTCGGTGCGGCCGAACCGCACCTGCCTGCCGTCGATGGTCCAGCCCTCGCGGGCGAGCCTGCCGACCGTGTCGACCAGCATCCGCCGCTCCACGCCCTTGATGCGCCCGTGGAGGCTGGACTCGTCATCGTCGTCCTCGACGGGAACCGCCACCTGGTCGATGATCGGCCCGGAGTCGACGCCCTCGTCGAGGAAGTGGATGGTGGTGCCGGTGATGCGGACACCGTGGGCGAGCGCGTCACGGACGGCGTGCGCGCCGGGGAAGGAGGGGAGGAGCGCGGGGTGGATGTTGACCGCCGGTTGGCCGCCGATGACGGCGGGGCCGAGGATGCGCATGAACCCCGCGGAGACCACCAGGTCCGGGCGGTGCTCGCTGATGCGCTCGGCCATGGCGGCGTTCCACCGCGAACGGTCGGTGTAGTCGCGGAAGGGGACGACGAATGTGGGCACCCCGGCCTCCTCGGCCAGTTCGATGCCGCGGGTCCCCCCGCGATCGGAGCCGACGGCGACGACGCTCGCCCCGTACCCGGGGTCCCTGGACGCCTCCAGCAGGGCCGCCATGTTGCTGCCCGTGCCCGATATGAGGACCACCACTCGCGCGGACAATGCTTCTCCCATGTGTAGAGAACGGTGCGGAAGCCGTCTCCCGCCTCCGGGGGCGCCGGGGGACGGCGCAGCATCCGGATTTCGCGTACGCCCGGTGCAGGCGCCGGGCTCGTGCCGACCGCGCCGGAGGCGTCGCTCGGGGTGTGGCCCACTCATCTCCCGCGTGGCCCTCGTGGGAGGTTCTGCGCCGGAGGCGTCCGTTGAGGGCGGTGGCGGATGATGGGTGGGCGGATGCCGGACGGGCCTGCTCGACCCGTCCGCGTTCCCACCCTATCGGGCCAGGTAGCGTCTACCCACGGGGAGTGGGTGTTGTCCGTCCTGTGACGGAGGCCCCGACGGGCTCCGGCCGCCCCGAGACGATGGACACCGGGTACCCTCCGCGCAGGCGGAAGCGGACCACGGCGCCCCAGGCGGGGCGTCCCGAAGGAGTGAACCTTGACCGACAACAGCCCGGAGCCGCGATCCGACGGGCAGCCACCCAAGGCCGAGCGGGGTGGCCTGTGGGGCCTGTTCTTCGGCGCTGCCGGCCTGCTGCTTCCTCCCTACGGGGTCGTGCTGTCCGTGTTCGGCGTCGTGCAGGGCTTCCGCGCACGGCGGTCCGCGCGGACCAACCGCACCGAGGCGCCGGGCGCGCTGCTGAGCGTGGTCGTGGGCGTGCTGGGGATCGTGATGTCGCTGGCGCTGCTCTCGGTCACCGTGGTGTACCGGGAACAGGTGACGCAGTACCGGGACTGCTCGGCCCGCGCGCACACGGTGTCCAGCCAGAACGAGTGCGACGAGGCATGGGAGTCCTCCACCGGTCTTCCGCCCACGGTGGTTATCGGCTGACGGACCCGGCCGAGGGGTCCGGTCTCCCCGACGGTACGTGATGGGGCGGTGGGAGAGGTGTCCCGCCGCCCCATCGGCGCGTCCGGGAGACCACGGCCGTGCGCCCGTGGAGTCCACAGCGGCGGGCCCGCCCCGGAGGGGTCGCTCCCGCACGCCCTCCGGGGCTTTCCGGTCACTTCCCGATCGAAGAAACGGCTGTTTCCCCAAGCGTTGAACACACCCCAAGGGACTACACTAAGTATGTAATCAATTACTAAAGGTGCGGCCCCTGTCTGCGCGGAGAGGACTCGATGGACACCGACACCCCCGGCCCGTCCGGACCGGAACTCAGGGAGCACACGGCACTGCTACGCCGCCGCTGGCGTCTGGTCGGTGCCGGTGTGCTCGGCGGGCTGGTCCTCTCCACCGCCGCGGTGCTCGGTCTCCCCTCCGCCTACACCTCCGTCACCGCCGTCCAGGTCCAGCCCAGCGGGATGGACGAGTTCACCGGCGAGCGCTCCGGCCGCCTGTCCGGGGACGTCAACCTGGACACCGAGGCGCAGGTCCTGGTGTCGGACCGGGTCTCCTCCGTCGTAGCCGAGACACTGGCCGGGGAGAACCCCGCGCCCGCCACCGACGAACTGCGCGAACGCGTGGACGTGAGCGTGCCCCCCAACAGCAGCGTGCTGGAGATCAGCTACTCCGCGGGGAGCCCGGAGGCCGCCCGCGCTGGGGCGGGGGCCTACGCCGACGCCTACCTGGACCTGCGCCGGGACCAGATCGACGAGCTGATCGACAGCCACCTGGAGGCGCTGCGCGACGAACGGGAGAGCCGCTACGAGGCCCTGGCCGAAACCGCCTCCGATGACGCCTCCTCTCCCGTGGCGAGCGCGCGGGCCGAGGCGCTGCGCCAGGAGATCACCGAACTGGGCGGCGGGATCGGTCCGCTCAGCGCGCTGCGGGAGACCGTCCAGCCCGGGCGGGTCATCACCCCGGCCAGCCTCCCCGAGGACGCCAGCAGCCCCATGCCCCTCCTGTGGCTGGTCGGCGGCGCCGCGCTGGGCCTGGTTGCGGGCCTGCTCGCCGCCGTGGTCCGCGACCGTTCGGATCCGCGCCTGAACGACACGGAGGACACCGCCCGTATCGGCGCGCTCCCGGTGCTGCTCGACCTTTCCGACCGCGCGCACCGGGGCGACCGCTCCCCCGGGCTGCTGGGCGAGGGCGACCGCACGGGCCAGCGGGTCAACGAGTTCGCCCACCTGGTGCGCGCCCGCCTCCGCGCCGGCCCCGCCGCCCCCTCGGCCCGGAGGACCGACGGCGCCCTCGGAGAGGGCACCACCGAACCGGCCGGACTGCTGGAGGAGGTCGAGGAGGAGTCCGCGCCCGGACGCGTCCTGCTCGTCGCCGCGACCACTCCGGGACGCGCGGGTACGGCGACCGCCGTGAACCTGGCCGCCGCCCTGGCGCGGACCGGGTCGGAGACGCTGCTGGTGTGCGCGGACCCGTGCACCGACACCGTCGGCGAGCTGCTGGGCCTGCCGGAGGGGCCCGGACTCGCCGAGGCGCTGCTGGAGGGCGAGGCCCCCGACGACCTGGAGGTACGCCCGGATTCGGTGCCGCTCCTACGGGTCCTGCGGTACGGGGTCCCGGGGCTGAACGCGCCGGTCCAGGGCACCGCCATGCCGGAACTGCTGCGGCTGCTGCGCGCGAACACCGAGTACGTGGTGATCGCCGCCGCGCCCGCGAGCGAGCGCGCCGACGTACACGCCCTGGCCGGGTCGGCCGACGCACTGCTGCCGGTGGTCGAACTGGGACGTACCCGCCGCGCGGACCTGACCGGACTGCTCACCCTCGCCGACCGGTTCGGCGTAACCGCCCCGGGCACGGCCGTCCTGCCCCGCCAGCCCCCGTCCGGGCCCGAGCCGGCGGCCGCGCCCTCCGTCACCGACGGCTCCCGCGCCCCGGAGCGAGGTGACGAGTCCCCCACCGGTGATGGGGGCACCGAGACGGCCGAGGGCGCTGGCGGGGACACCGAACAGGGAGAGCCCGTGTCCGCCGACACGGGCTCCGGAGCCCGGAACTGATGGCCCGAGGCGCCTTCGCCCCCGGCTCCCGACAGGCCGTGGCCCAGGCCACGGGCCTCCGGACGGCCGGAGGCCCGTCAGCGGTCGGCCGCTCCCCCGTCACCGGTCAACCCCTGGTCTGGCTGCTGGCCGGGTACCCGCTGTGGTGGGCCGCAGGGCTGGGCCAGTTCGCGTACTGGCTGTTCGCGGTGCCGATGGCGGCCGAGCTGGTGCGCCGCCACAGCACCGTGGGGCTCCGTGTCCCACCGGGGTTCTGGCTGTGGGCGCTGTTCCTGCTGTGGACCGTGCTGGGCCTGCCCCTGGTCCTGCTGGAGGTGCCGGGCACGGTACCGGACAGCGGCGGGTACGGCGGCGCCCTGCTCCGGGTGGCCAACTACCTGGTGCTGACCGTCTTACTGCTCTACGTCGGCAATCTGTCCGAACGCGAGCTTCCCACCCGCACGGTCGTACGGGTGCTGGCCGTACTGTGCCTGGCCACGATCGCCGGCGGCTACCTGGGCGTACTCGCGCCCCGGTTCGAGTTCACGGCTCCGCTGGAATACCTGCTGCCCGCCCCCTTGGCCTCCGACGACTACATGCGGGCCCTCGTCCACCCGGCGTCCGCGCAGATCATGGACATCTTCGGGTACGAGGCGGCCCGGCCCAAGGCGCCCTGGGAGTACACCAACGTCTGGGGGTACATGCTCTCCCTCCTGGTGGTGTGGCTGGTCGTGGGCTGGGCGGCCCCGGGGCCGGGCTGGGTGCGCTGGAGCGCGCTGGCCGCCGCCGCGCTGTCCGTGGTGCCCGCCGTGTACTCGCTCAACCGCGCCCTGTGGGCGGGGCTGGCGCTGTCCCTCGTCTACGCGGCCGTGGTGGCCCTGCGCCGGGGCCGGGTGCTCCTGGTGGGCGCCTGCGCGGCCGCGGTCCTGGTCGCACTGCTGGCCCTGGCCGCGTCGCCGCTGGCCGACGTGGTGCGGGCGCGGGCCGAAAACCCGCACAGCGACGGCGGACGGGCCGCCACCAACGCGGCCTCCGTGGAGGCCGCCGGACTGTCACCGGTCATGGGATGGGGCACCACCCGGGAGGACCGGGGCAGCTCGGAATCGATCGCGGTCGGCCCCACCGCCGAGTGTCCCGGCTGCGGCCAGCACGTCATCGGCAACGCCGGTCAACTGTGGATGTCCCTGATCGCCAACGGATGGGTGGGCACCCTCTTCATGCTCGCCTTCTTCGCGCAGGCCGTGTGGCGCTACCGGTCGGCGCCCTCCCCGGCCGGCCAGGGCGCCCTGCTGACCGTGCTGCTGCTGTTCTGGTACATGTTCTTCTACGTCGCGCTGATGTCTCCGTTGGCCGTCACCATGGTCGCCGTCGCCCTGCTGTGGCGGGGCGAGGAACCGGCGCTCCGGCGGCGGGAGGCCGCGCGCACCCGCGGGGGGCCCTGGTGAACAGCGAGACGACCTACCTGACCGACCTCGCCGCCGTGCTGTGGCCGTGCGGCGGGCTGCTCGGCCCCGGCGACAGCGGTATGCGGCGGCTGGTCCGCCGCGACCGGGGCAACCAGTACCTGCCGGTGCCCAACGCGCAGAACCCACGGGTGATCCTGCCCGCCCACGACCGTGCGGCGGCCACCCGGGGCATCGCGTCCTTCGCGCAGGGGCACTCGCTTCGGGAGAGGGCGCGCGCACTGCTGCTGACCGGGGCGTTCGCCACCGGGATGGCCCCCTTCCTGCTGCGCGACCGGCTGTACGTGGGGGCGGGCCCCGGTATAGAGCACGCGCTCGCCTCGGCCCTGGACCGCGAGCTGGCCATCGCCATACACGTGGGTCCGCCCAGAGCCAACCGCAAGCCGGTACTCCTGCTGCTCACGCCCGGCGGCCGGACGATCGGCTACGCCAAGGTGGCCGTCAACGACCTGACCTCGCGCCTGGTGCGCTCCGAGACGCGGGCGCTGCGCCACCTGGCCGACACACGCCTACGGGACGTGACCGTCCCCCGGCTCCTGTACGAGGGCGAGTGGAACGGCCATCCGCTGCTGGTGCAGGAGGCCCTGCCCGTCGGCGGCCAGACCGACCGGCCCACCCGGCGCCAGCTGCTGCGCTGCGTGACGCAGATCGTCGGACTGACGAAGGTGCGGCGGCGCAGGCTGTCCGACAGCCCCTACCGGAAGGCGCTGGAGGAGCGGATCATGCGGCTGGGCGCGCGTCCCGAGGTGCCGCCGCTGCGCGCGGCGCTGCGCCGCCTGCCGGACGTGCACATTCCGTTCGGCGCCTGGCACGGGGATCTGACCAGGTGGAACATCGCCAGCACCGCGCGGCGGGCGTTCGTGTGGGACTGGGAGCGGCTCGCCCTGGACGCACCCGCGGGCTTCGACGCGCTGCACTACGACCTCAACGAGTGCGTGCAGTCCGGTGTCCATCCGGGCGTGCACCGGTGGTTGGAGAGCGGGTCACGGCTGCTGCGCGACCCGCTGATGTCCGAGACCGGGGTACGCCCGCACACGGTATCCACGGTGATGGCGCTGTACCTGATCGACCTGGCCACCAGGTACCTGCACGACCGGCAGGACGAGAGCGGCGGCTACCTGGCGGCCGTGGACGACTGGCTGCTCCCCGCCCTGGAGGGGCTCCAGGAGAGAGCGGCCCACGAGGCCGCCCACCGGGTCTGACCGGAGCGCCGCCGGCCCCGGAGAACGAACGGGCCCGGACCGGCCGCCGGACACCGGCGACCGCGACGACCGAACTCCCGAGAGAAGGACCACGCGATGCCCCGGAGCACTCTTCCCGTCCTGTTCCACCGCCTGGCCGTCCCGGCGCGCCGGGCCCTGCTGCCCCTCGCGGACGGGCTGGGCGAGATCACCAGCGCCTCCCGGACGCTGCCCGACTTCCTCGTGTGCGGGGCCCAGCGCTCGGGAACGACCTCGCTGTTCAAGTCGCTGTGCCGACACCCCGCCGTCACCGGACCCACGCTGCGCAAGGGGGTGCACTTCTTCGACACGGGGTACCGCCACGACCTGGGCTGGTACCGGGCGCACTTTCCGACACGCGCGTTGCTGCGGGCCCGTCGGGGACGTCCCCGGGTGCGGGTGGTCGAGTCCAGCCCCTACTACCTGTTCCACCCGCTGGCCGCCGAGCGGATCGCCCGTGACCTGCCTGACGTGCGGGTGGTGGTGATCCTGCGTGATCCGGTGGAGCGGGCCTACTCGGCGCACGCGCACGAGACCGCGCGGGGGTTCGAGACCGAGACGTTCGCACGAGCCGTGGAGCTGGAGCCTCGGCGGCTGGCCGGCGAGGAGGAGCGGATGACGGCCGATCCGGGCTACCGCTCGCACTCCCACCAACACCACGGATACGTGGCGCGCGGCCACTACGTGGACCAACTGGTGCGGATGGAGAAGCACCTGGGGCGGGACCGCATGCACGTGGTGGACTACGCCGACCTGTTCGACGGCACGGCGCTGGCGCTGGCCGAGGTCGAACGGTTCCTGGGTCTGCCGCCCGGGCCGGGCGCCGCCCCGGGACGGCACAACGCACGCGTCCGGGCGGGGATGCCGGAAGGGCTGCGCGCGGAGCTGGCGGCCAGGTTCGCCGACAGCGACAAGCGCCTGGCCGCCTGGTGGGGGCGTACGCCCTCGTGGTGTGAGTGACCACCCCGGTCGATGAGGGTCCGGGGCTGCGCCGCGTACTGCGCGGCGGGGTGGTCAACATGGCGGGGGCCGTGGTCGGCGCCGGGCTCAACCTCGCACTGATCGTGGCGATCACGCGGGCGTTCTCCCAGGAGACGGCGGGGCTGCTGTTCTCGGCGACGTCGGTGTTCCTGATCGCGGCGGCGGTGGCGAACCTGGGCACGTCGGACGGATTGGTGTACTTCATCGCCCGGATGCGCGTGTACGGGGGCGCCGGGGGCGTGTCCCGGCTGCTGCGGCTGGCCATGGGACCGGCGGTGGTGACGGCGTGCGTGCTGGCCGCGCTGCTGCTGGTGTTCGCCGGTCCGCTGGCGGACGCGCTGGGCAGCGGGGAGGCGAGGGTCTACCTGCGGCTGCTGGCGGTCTTTCTGCCGTTCGCCGTGCTGACCGAGGCGGCCCTGGCGGCGACGCGGGCCCACCACGACATGGCCGGGACCGTGCTGGTGGACAAAGTGGGGCGGCCCTTGGCGCAGTTGGCGCTGGTGGGAGCGATCGCGGCCACCGGCTCGGCGGGGCTGCTGACGCTGGCGTGGGCGGGGCCGTACCTGCCCGCGGCGGTGCTGGCGTGGTTCTGGCTGGGCGGGATCCTGCGCCGGGCCGTCCCCGGGGAGAGCGAACGGGAGACGGCCGGCGGGGCCGCGGGGCCCGAGGAGGAGGTGGATCCACGGACGTTCTGGTCGTTCGCGCTGTCCCGTGCCGTGGCCGGAGTCGCCCAGATGGGGGTGCAGCGCGGCGGGGTGGTGTTGGTGGCGCTGCTGAGCGGGCTGACCGGCGCCGCGGTGTTCACGGCGGTCACGCGGGTCATGGTGGTCGGCCAGTTCGGCACGCAGGCGGTGCTGTACGCGGCCCAGCCCCGGTTCGCCGAGCAGCTGGCGACGGACGACCACGCGGGGGTCCGTGACCTGTATCGGGCGGGGACGTCGTGGCTGGTGTGCCTGACCTGGCCGCTGTACCTGTCAGCGCTGGTGTTCGCCCCCGAGGTGATGCGGCTGTTCGGAGCGGACTACGCGGCGGGGGCGACGGCGCTGGCCGTGGTGTGCGCCGGACAGCTGCTGGCCGCGGGTCTGGGCATGGGCGACCTGGTCCTGACGATGACCGGTCGAACCGTGCTGAACCTGTTGAACAACGTGCTGTCGCTGGTGGCGAGCGTACTGGTGTGCCTGCTGCTGGTGCCCACGACCGGTGCGACGGGTGCGGCCGTGGCGCTGGTGGCCGCGATGCTGGTGCGCAAGGTGCTGCCGCTGTGGCAGCTGCGGTCCCGGGTGGTGCTGCACCCCTTCAACCTGCCGGTGGTGGCCGCGATGGCCAGCGCGCTGGTGTGGTTCGGCGCCCTGCCGTTGCTGGCGGAGGCGGTGCTGGGCGGAGGGCTCACGACCCTGGTGACGGCGGTGTCGGCGGGCACGGCGGGGCATCTGGTGTCGGTGTGGTCACTGCGCGTCCCGCTGGGCCTGCGTCGCTGAGCCCCGCCCCAGAGGGTCGGGGAAACCTGGAGCGGTGACCCCGAACGGTGTACGCCCAAGCTGGTGCGGTGACCGTAAAGGTGAGCCGGACCGCTTCCGCCTGCGTTGATCTTGTACTTATAGCGCGACTCGACGGTCCAACCTCGCTATAAGTACAAGATCAACGGGCGTGGAACCTCCTGCTCCACACCCGCAACGTCTACGGCCAGCCCGTGAGGGGCTTCCCTGTGACCGATGCCCGACAGCCGTATACCCCCGTCTGCGCATGGTGCAGGACGCGTGGCCGTGATCTCCTGCACGTCCCCTACGGCGAGCCACCGCTCACACTCCCCCAACCCCTTCGGCGCGCCATCCGCACCAACTCCACGGGGAGCGCAACACGGCATCGACCGTTCCTCAGCGGTCACCCATTGATTACTGTGGGTTATGGAATGATGGCTTCATGTCTTCGCGACCGGTTCTCCTGGTGGCCTCCAGCGGGGGACACCTCACCCAGCTCTACTCGCTGCGTCCCTGGTGGCGGGACCGGGAACGCCTGTGGGTGACCTTCCGAACCCCCGACGCCGAAGCCGCCCTCGACGGCGAGCAGGTCCGATGGGCCTTCCACCCCACCACCCGACACCTCGGCAACCTGTTCCGCAACACCCGGCTGGCCGCCCGTGTCCTGCGTGAACGGCGGCCCGACGCGGTCGTCACCACCGGCGCGGGGGTGGCCCTGCCGTTCTTCGTCCTGGCATGGCTGCTGCGGATCCCGACCGTCTACATCGAGGTCTACGACCGCATCGACACCCCCACCCTCACCGCCCGCCTGTGCCGTCCCTTCACCCGCCTGTTCCTCGCCCAGTGGGAGGAGCAGCGCACCTTCATGCCGACCGCCATCACGGTAGGACCGCTCCTGTGACCGAACAGATCACCCGTCCCGTCCCGCGCCCCGACGACAGCGACCACCCCGACGTGGTGGTCAGCCTCGGCACCGACCACCACGCCTTCGACCGGCTGGTCCGCTGGATCGACGACTGCGCCCGTCGCCGCCGCGACCTGCGCTTCCTGGTCCAGTACGGACACAGCGCCGCGCCCGCGGTGGCCGCGGGCACCCCGTTCCTACCCGGCGAGGACCTGGGGGAGCACATGCGCCGGGCCCGGGTGGTCGTCACCCACGGTGGTCCGGGCACCATCGTCCAGGCCCGCGGAACCGGTCACCTGCCCATCGTCGTCCCCCGCGACCCCGAACTGCACGAGCACGTCGACGACCACCAGCTCCTGTTCGTCCAGCGCTTGGAGGAGGCGAGCCGGGTGCGCGCCTGTGTCACCCCCCAGCAGCTGTCCGAGCTCATCGACAAGGCACTCGCCTCACCCGACGGCTTCCAGGTGCGCCCTTCCGACGACGACGGCGCCGAGCGGGCCGCGCTACGCGCCGGGGAACTCATCGACCTGCTCATCGGCGCGGAGGGCTCCTCCGCCACGGGCGCTTCCACCGAGCCCCTCGGATCCGCCGCCACGGGGGTCTCCGCGTCCGCGCCGGCCGACGATGCCTCCGCGGACACCGCCGCCGCGGTCGAGGAGCGCGCCACCGAGACCTGGCCCGAGGTAACCGTGGTGGTGCCCACCCGGGACCGGCCCGAACTACTGCGCCGGACCCTGCGCGCGATCACCGAGCAGGACTACCCGGGCCGCATCACCACGATCGTGGTCTTCGACAACGACCAGCCCGACCCCTCCCTGACCCGCTCCGGGAACGACCGTCCCGTGCGGGTGGTCACCAACACCCTCACCCCCGGCCTGGCCGGGGCCCGCAACACCGGGGTGCTCGCCGCGGACACCGACTTCGTCGCCTTCTGCGACGACGACGACACCTGGCTGGCCGACAAGCTCCGCGCGCAGGTCGAGGTCATGCTCGACGAGCCCGGAACCGAGATGGTGTGCTGCGGTATCCGGGTGGTCTACGACAAGGCCGAGGCCGTCCGCACCCTGGACCGCACCAGCGTCACCTTCGGCGACCTCCTGGGATCGCGGCTGACCGAGTTGCACCCTTCCACGTTCCTCATCCGGCGCCAGGCCATGATCGGCGGCTGTGGAACGGTCAGCGAGGAGATCCCCGGCAGCTACGCCGAGGACTACGAGCTACTGCTGCGCCTGGCCCGGCGCGGTCCCATCCGCAACATCCCCACACCGGGCGTGCGCGTGCTGTGGCACCGCAGCTCGCATTTCTCGGGCCGGTGGCGAACCATCTCCACCGCCCTGCGCTGGCTGCTGGACCGCTACCCCGAGTTCGCGCTGGTGCCGCGCGGCTATGCGCGGGTGGCCGGGCAGATCGCCTTCGCCGAGGCCTCGGCCGGACGCCGCCGCGCGGCCCTGCGGTGGATCGGCACCACGGTCCGACGCAGGCCCGCCGAGGGCCGCGCCTACCTGGCCCTGATAGTGGTGTTCGGGGTGCCCGCCGGATGGATCACCCGTATGCTCCACCTGAACGGCAAGGGTGTGTAGTCTCGACCTCTCGCCACGGCGGTCCCGATGAGGCGCACATGGTCCAAGAGGTCCCGGCTCCGGCCCGTGGGCGGCTGACCGGCCTTCCCGCCGGTCCCGTCAGTCCCGCTGCTGGGCGTACTCGGCCAGACGGCGCACCCGCTCGGGCAGGTTCACGTACGGGTCCTGTCCTGCCGCCTCGAAGCCCTTCCGGGCGTACTGGTCGGCCCGGATCCGGAAGTCGCAGCCGGAGGAGACCTTGTTGTCCCACACCTTCACCGCGCGCACCCGCTCGTAGCGGCGCAGCACCTCGGGGATGTCGGTGTACCACTTCAGGGTCTCCCGCGCCCCGATGTGGGTGGTGCCCATCTCGCCGATCATCACCGGCTTCTCCGGGTCGATGCCGTGCTCGGCCCCCTCGCTCTGGATCCACTCGTAGGCCGGGCGCAGCCCGTCCTCGAAGGAGTGCACCTCGGTCCAGTGCGGCTGGGTGTCGCAGCCGGTCATGTTGTACGCCTCCCAGCTGAGCCAGTCGACGTAGTCGTTGCCCGGCCACAGCCCCGGCAGGCGTTCGAGGTTGCCCTTCCACCCGGTCACGTTCCACACCCAGATGGCGTTGTCGGCGCCCTCCTCGCGGTACAGGTCCACGATGTGGCGCCAGGCCCCCACGAACTCCTCCGGGGTTCCGCGCTCGTTGTAGCGCTTGTTGGCGTCGGCCTCGTGGTCGAAGGTGACGAAGTAGGGCACGTCCAGCTCCGCGATGGCGCGGGCCTGCGCCCGCAGCGACCGGTCGAAGTCGCCTCCGATGACGGAGCGGTACGAGACCGCCGGGTGCCCGGACCGGGTGAAACGGCGGGCCTCGATGTTGGTGTGGACGAACCGGCCCTCGGCGATCAGGTTCCGTTCCCGTGCGCCGGGCACGTCTGCCTGGTCGATGCCGCGCCAGGTGTAGACGATGTCCATGTGCCGGTCGACCGCCTCCTCCAGCGGCTTGATCCGGTTCTGGTAGGGGCTGGCCCCCCACCAGACCCCGCAGGAGGGTTCGAGGATCTCCGAGACCGCGCACTCCGCGTCGGAGCCGTATCCGTCCGGGAGGTATCGCGTGGCGCCCGAGGGCCGGTCCGGCAGGTCCTGCCGTGGAGCGTGGGAAGCCCGGCCGGCGGGGGCGTCCCCCACCCCCGCCAGTGTCAGGACGAGGACCATGGCCCCCGTCGTCGCTACTGCCCGTATCGGTCCCCTGTCCACGGCAAACTCCCCCTAGCTCTCCAAAATATGACCTAGCGTGTTCACATGAACACCATACGTCATATTTGGGGCAGGCGACAGCCTCGAACTGGCATAACGGACACCAGTGGACGTCAGTATCCGTAACGTCTCCGGGACGGCGCCGTCGCGGCGGCCACCAGGTGTCGCCGCCAGGAGGGCATCGCCTCGCGCCAGCCGTGGTCGGCCCGCACCCCGACCCGCCCGGTCGTGAACCGCATCGGGTTGCCCGAGACCGCGTGCCCCTCCGACAGGTCCACCCGCCCCTCCGCCACGTTCAGCGGGTCGCCCGTGTACCCCGCGAACTCCGAGATCCGGGCGAACTCCCCGCCCGGGTCGGCGACGAAGTCCTCGTAGCGGACCCGCAGGGTCGGGGTGCCGCGCTGGGCCAGCGCGTCGAGGCACGCGTTCTGGGCCATCCACTGCACCGACGCCCGGCCCGCCGAGTAGCGGGCCATCTCCGGCTCACTGCTGCCCGGGGAGGCGTCCGGACGGGCCACCCGCTTGGCCCAGGCGTGGGCCACCGCCCTCGGGTCGCGCACCACGTGCAGCAAGCGCATCCGGGCGCCGTAGCGCCAGCGCAGGCAGGCGGCCAGCGAGGCGTGCTTGCTGGCGTCGACGATCACGTCGGCGCCGCTGACCAGGGAAACAGCCGAGTACAGCCGGTGGTAGAGCTCGGTGTAGCGCTCACAACGGGAGGCGAGTCGGCCCTCGTGCGCACCGTTGAGCAGCACCGGCAGGAAGCGGGTGCGGTCGACACCGCCCTTGAGCCGCAGCACCTGCCCGGCGTCCAGGCGGTTCCAGCCGCCGAAGGCCTCCTTGCCCACGTCGACCCAGAAGCCGCATTCGGAGAACGGCCGGCCGCAGCCGCACCGCTCGTCCTCCACCAGTCCACGCCGCCACAGGTGCACGGTCTCGCCGACCGAGCAGAACCCGGGCAGCTCGCCGAGGAGCCGCTCGATCAGGGTCGAGCCGGACCGGCCCATCCCGCCGACGAACACCAGTCGATAACCATCATTCACACGGACAGGTTATTACTTTCGGTCATAATGTGAGCTCGAAAAGTCACACCCGGGTGTGCCGGGCCACGGGAGGACCCGGGCAGAGCGAAGGGGCCGCCCGGAGGCGGCCCCTTGGAGCCCTGTGTCCCGCCGCGTCCGGGGCCCGCGGGATCAGTCGGCCTTGACGACCATCCCCGCGCCGACCGTGGCGTTGGTGGCCTCGTCGATGAGGATGAACCCGCCCGTCTGGCGGTTCTTGTTGTACTCGTCCACGAACAGCGGCTGGGTGGAGCGCAGCCGCACACGGCCGATCTCGTTCAGCGCCAGGTGGTCGGCCTGCTCGTCACGGTGCAGCGTGTTGACGTCCAGCCGGTACCGCATGTCCTTGACCATGACCTTCGCGCTGCGGGTCGTGTGCTTGAGGATGAGCTTGGAGCGCGGCGTGAGCTTACGCGCGTCCGTCATCCAGCACACCATCGCCTCCAGGTCCTGTGTGACCGCCGGGGCGTTGTTGGGGCGGCAGATCATGTCGCCCCGCGAGACGTCGATCTCGTCCTCCAGCAGGAGGGTGACCGACATCGGCGAGTAGGCCTCGGCCACATCGCCGTCCGCGGTGACGATCCTGGCGATCCGCGTGTTCAGCCCGGAGGGCAGGTGGACGACCTCGTCGCCCGGCCTGAGCACGCCGCCCGCGAGCTGGCCCGCGTAGCCCCGGTAGTCGTGCAGTTCGGGGTCGGCCGACTTGTGCGGCCTGATCACGTACTGCACGGGGAAGCGCGCGTCGATCAGGTTGCGGTCGGAGGCGATGTGCACGTTCTCCAGGTGGTGGAGCAGGGAGGGCCCGCTGTACCAGGGCATGTTCTCCGAACGGCTCACCACGTTGTCGCCGTGCAGGGCCGAGATCGGCACGAACGTCAGGTCGCGCGCGTCCAGCTTGGCGGCGAAGTCGGTGAACTCGGCCTTGATCTCGTCGAAGCGCTCCTGGGAGTAGTCCACCAGGTCCATCTTGTTGACCGCCAGCACCAGGTGCGGCACCTGGAGCAGGGTGGTGAGGAAGGCGTGGCGGCGGCTCTGCTCCTGTAGGCCCTTGCGCGCGTCCACCAGGATGATCGCGAGGTCGGAGGTGGAGGCACCGGTGACCATGTTCCGGGTGTACTGGATGTGCCCGGGGGTGTCGGCGATGATGAAGGTGCGCTTGGGGGTGGCGAAGTAGCGGTACGCCACGTCGATGGTGATGCCCTGCTCGCGTTCGGCGCGCAGGCCGTCGGTGAGCAGCGCCAGGTTGGTCTGCTCCTCGCCGCGCGCGACGCTGGTGCGCTCCACCGCGTCGAGCTGGTCCTCGAAGATGGACTTGGAGTCGAACAGCAGTCGGCCGATCAGGGTGCTCTTGCCGTCGTCGACGGAGCCCGCCGTCGCGAACCGCAGGATGTCGTTGCTCATGCTTGCCTGGTCCAATGTGGAGTGAGTGGTCTGCGAGGGGCGGGGTCCGACGGGCTGCCGCGGGTCGGCGCGGGCGCCGTGGCCGCCGGGCGGGAGACACCGCCTCCGGGGCCGTCCCTCCCGGGGCGGACGGCCCGTCCGGTGGCGTCGGTCGGGGGCCTAGAAGTAGCCCTCGCGCTTGCGGTCCTCCATGGCGGCCTCGCTCGCACGGTCGTCGGCCCGCGTCTGTCCGCGCTCGGTCACCCGGGTCGCGGCGATCTCGGTGATGATGTCGTCGATCTCCACCGCCGTGGACTTGACCGCTCCAGTGCAGGTCAGGTCGCCGACCGTGCGGTAGCGGACGGTCTCGGTGAACGGGACCTCGGTCTCGTCGCGGGTGATGAGGGGCGAGTTCGTGAGCAGGATGCCGTCACGCTCGAAGACCTCGCGCTCGTGGGCGAAGTAGATGGAGGGCAGCTCCAGCCGCTCCCGCTTGATGTAGGACCACACGTCCAGCTCGGTCCAGTTGGAGATCGGGAAGACCCGGATGTGCTCACCGCGGTCGATGCGGGTGTTGAACACACTCCACAGCTCGGGCCGCTGGCTCTTGGGGTCCCACTGGCCGAACTCGTCGCGGAAGGAGAAGACCCGCTCCTTGGCGCGTGCCTTCTCCTCGTCGCGACGGGCTCCGCCGAAGGCCGCGTCGAACTCGTTCTCCTCGACGGCCTCCAGCAGAGCCGAGGTCTGGAGGCGGTTGCGGCTGGCCCAACGACCGGTCGGCTCGGTGACCTTGCCCGCGTCGATCTGTTCCTGCACCGAGGCGACGACCAGGCGGACCCCGGCCTCGGCGATCCGGCGGTCGCGGAACTCGATGACCTCGGGGAAGTTGTGGCCGGTGTCCACGTGCATCACCGGGAACGGAACGGCACCGGGCCAGAAGGCCTTCTCGGCGAGACGGAGCATGACAATGGAGTCCTTGCCGCCCGAGAAGAGCAGTACCGGCCGCTCGAACTCCGCGGCCACCTCGCGCATGATGAAGATCGCTTCGGCTTCCAGGACGTCCAGCTGGGAGAGCTGGTAGCGCCCGAGTGCCTGCTGACTCGCCTGACCCATGAACCCGCCTTCGTAAGTATCGACAGGGCCGACGGCGGAGGGGCGGTTCGCTCAGCCCCCCGCGTGCGGACCCGCGCTGTCCAGGTCCGCGCCGTCGCGGATGCTTGCCAACAACATACCCGACAATTCCGGTCGACATACAAGGACATCGGGCAGTAGCGGATCGGCTACGTTGTAGCGCAGCTGGGAGCCGTCGATTCGGGAGGTGTGCAGACCCGAGGCCCGGGCTACGGCCACCGGGGCCGCGCTGTCCCACTCGTACTGGCCGCCCGCGTGCACGTAGATGTCGGCGATACCGAGCAGCACCGCGCAGATCTTGGCGCCCGCCGAACCCATCGGGACCACCTCGGCACCGAGCTGGGTGGCCATCCGGTGCACGAACGCGGGGGGCCGGGTCCGGCTGGCGGTGATGCGCAGCCGCTGGTCCGAGGGCCGCTCATCGGGCAGCCACGGCGGGTCGACCGTGGACAGCGTGCTGCCCTGCGAGGGCAGCGCCACCGCGCCCGCGACCAGGTCGCCGTCCTCCCACAGCGCCACGTGCACCGCCCAGTCCGTGCGGCCGGCCTCGGCGAACTCGCGGGTACCGTCGAGCGGGTCGATGATCCACACCCGGCGCGCTCTCAACCGGGCGTGGTCGTCGGCGCCCTCCTCCGAGAGCACGGCGTCGCTGGGCCGCAGCCGCCCCAGCGCGGAGAACAGGAACTCGTGCGAGGTGCGATCGCCCAGGGTGCGCAGCACGTCGGGCTCGTCGAAGCCGTGCCGGGCGCGCAGGCGCAGCAGCAGCTGCCCCGCCTCGCTCGCCAGGTCGCGGGCCACCTCATGATCGTTTCGGATGCTCTTCACCGGCTAGTATGCTCCCGCCCCACGGATCACCGCTGACCACGTCTTCCACAGGATCTGGATGTCCAACGTCAGCGACCAGTTTTCCACGTACCGCAGATCGAGGCGGACCGATTCCTCCCAGGAGAGGTCGGAACGACCGCTGACCTGCCACAGGCCCGTCATCCCCGGTTTGACCACCAGCTTGCGGCGGACGTCGTCCCCGTACTGGGCGACCTCCTCCGGAAGCGGCGGTCTGGGACCGACGAGCGACATCTCTCCCCGTACCACGTTGACGAGCTGGGGAAGCTCGTCGAGCGAGTACCGGCGCAGCCATGCCCCCACGGGCGTCACCCTGGGATCGCGACGCATCTTGAACAGCACACCGTCGTGCTCGTTGCGTGGCCGGAGCATCGTCTTCAACGCCTCGGCCCCTACCACCATCGTACGGAACTTGTAGACGGTGAACTCGCTGCCGCCCCTCCCCACCCGCGTCTGGGCGAAGAGGGCGGGCCCGCCGCCCTCGTGGCGGATGAGGACGGAGAGCACCAGGAACAGCGGGGACAGCAGGATCAGCGCGAGGGCCGCGGCGCAGCGGTCGAAGGCGCCCTTGAGGACACGGCGGGCGCCCACCAGCTCCGGGTGCTCCACGTGCAGCAGGGGCAGCCCGGCGACCGGGCGGATGGAGGTGCGCGGCCCGGCCACGTCCATGAGCGCGGAGGCGACGATGAGGTCGGTGTCGGTCTTCTCCAGCCGCCAGGCCAGGCGGCGCAGCTCGGCCCCGCCCATCTCCGGGCAGGCCAGGACCGCGACCGTGTCGGCACCGACGAGGGCGGCGGCGTCGGCGGCGTCGGTGAAGGTACCCAGGACCGGGCAGCCCTCCACACCGTCGCCCCGGACCGCCTGGTCACGCGGCAGGCACACGCCCACGACGCGCATGCCGTGGTAGACCTCGCCGCGGAACCGGCGGATGAGGTCGCGGGCGGCCGTCCGGTAGCCGACGACCACGACGCCGCTCATGCACTGGCCGGAGCGGCGGCTCCTGTGGAGGGCCTTGCGGCGCGCGTACCGCAGGCCGAGGCTGAGCAGGAGGATGAGCGGCAGGGCGACGAGCGCGTAGCCGCGCGCCAGGTCGAACCCGACGGCGTAGGCGGCGACGGCGACCGCCGCGCCCAGCATGAGCCCGGACGTGGTGACGCGGCGGTACTCCTCGGTGCCCACCCCGAGGAAGCGTCGGGCGTAGCCGCCGCCCAGGCAGACGGACAGGACCCACAGCGGGGGCAGCAGGAGTGAGAGGAGGAGGTAGGGAAGCGTGGTGCCCGCGCCGAGGGCGGCGTGGAAGCGGACGACCGTGCCGCTGACGGTCGCGGTGAGGGCGGCGACCAGGTCGAGGCAGACCAGGCTCGCGACGTAGGGGCGGACCCAGGCGCCGGAACGGGTGGCTGGAGCGTCGAACCCGACCCCTCCGGTCGCGCCGGGGAGGAGGGAGGCGTCGGTGATCCGTGCCGACTGTTCACGGGCGGTTTTCGCCCGGCTGGTTGTGACCACGTATCCCCCCAGGACCACAGCTCAGGAAACCTCACTTTGAGTCACTGCCCCTACGCCAGGGGGTCGGGTTCAGAGGGCGTGGGCAGGGCGCACGTCGAGCACGAGCATGGATCGACAACCTGAACAGTAACCAAAAGTAGCGGAAAAGTCGCGCATCGTTGTGGCCTGTTGGTCAAGAAAGATCTGTCGGCCCGGGAATGTGTCCGCGCCGGAACAGGCCCGCCCCCAAGGGCGGGCCGATAGGGACACTGACATCCGGGCAAAGAGATTGACCGAAACCTGGTGTGGAACGCCACGGACCCCGGGGCGGGCGCCCGGGTCAGGCGTATTCGGGGACCATCGCCCCCGCCAGACGGAGGTGGGGCCCGGCCCGCCCCCGTTCCCCCTGCCTCTGGAGCGTGCGACCCAGCAGCAGGTGGGCGTACGCGTCGTCCGGGTTCTCCGCCACGAGGGCCTCCAGCGTCCGGCGGGCGCGTCCCAGCTGGGCGGAGCGGTAGTGGGCGCGGGCGGCGAGCAGCAGCACGTTCCGGTCGGCGGAGTGCTCGTCGAGCATCGGGCGGAGCAGGGAGAGCGCGCCGAGGGGGTCGCCCGCCCGCAGCAGGGACTCCGCCTGGCGGAAACGCTCGACCTCCCCGGGGAGCCGGCGCGTGGTGTGCGCCGCGGCGTCGGCCAGAAAGTCCCGGATGGCGTCGGGGTGCCGGGCCCCCTCCAGCGCCCGGCCGTTGGCCACGAGGGTCGGGGAGGTGCGCACGCCGATCGCCCTGCCCCGCAGGAGGAGTTCACGGACGCGCTCCTCCCCCGCACCCTCGCGCAGAAGGCGGCCGCCGTCGGGGAACCCGGCCTCCCGGGCGACGTGTCCGAGGACCTCGGCGGAACCGATGTCGGCGGCCTCCCTGAAGTGGGCGCGCAGCACGCCCTCCGCCACCGCGCCCTGTAGGCCGGGGCCACCGGACTCCAGAGCGATGGCGACGAGCCGGTGGGCGTCGTGGCTGCTCACCCGCCAGACCGCGCCCCACTGGTCGCCGAGCCCCTCGGCCGCCGCGGCTTCGGCGACGCGGACGCGGTTCTCGGCCGGGGTGATACCGGGGGCGCAGGCCCGCAGGGCGGTGTCCACGAAGGGGTCACGCAACAGCTCGTCCAGGGGTTCGGCCTCGACGGGGGCCACGGGATCGATCCGGTAGGGGCGCCAGACCACCTCCGCCGCCTCGCCCGCCGGGCCGCCGGGCCCGGTGAGCGCCCGTTCCAGACGCCGCTTGCCGATGTACATCCACGGGCAGACCATGTCCGCCCAGATCTCGATCCTCATGCGGACAACTTATACGACACTTGACGCTTAAACAACAGATGTTGTTTAAAGCTCGGATGCCGGCTGGCTGGGAGGTGCCGTAATCTGTGCCCGTGAACCCCGACGACCCCCGCGTCCAGCGGACTCGCGACCGTCTGCGCGCCTCCCTCCTGTCCCTGGCCGCGGAGACCGAACTCGACGACGTCACGGTGTCGGCCCTCGCCACACGGGCAGGGGTCAACCGGGCGACCGTGTACCAGCACTACGCCGACTTGGACGCCCTGGTCGCCGATGCCATGGAGAACACCGTCTCGTACGTGGCGCGGTGCGCGGCGCTGTGCCCCCTGGACACACCGCGGGAGCAGCCTCCGGGTCCGCTGGTCGACCTGTTCGGGCACGTGGAGGACAGCGCCGTGCTCTACCGGCGGATGCTCTCCGCCCACGGCAGCGCACGTTTCGCGAACCGGCTGCGGGAGCGGCTGGCCGAGGAGTTGGCCGCACGCCTGGAGGAGGGCGCCCGGCCACCGGGGTTCGACGACGTCCCGGTACGGACGCACGCCGCCTACCTGGCGGGGGCTCTGGTCGGCGTGATCACCGACTGGGTCGGCTCCGGGGCGCCCGGAACCCGCGAGGAGGCCGCGCTGGCCACCTGGCGCCTGCTGCGCGGCTGAGGCCCGCGTTTGGCAGAGCCTCCAACAGACCCCGGCCGTGTGCCCTCGGGGGTAGAGCGTCCAGGCGGCGCTCCGCCCCAGGGGGTTGGTAGAGCCTCCAGCGGTGGCCCGCGCCCCAGGGGGTTTGGGCAGGGCCTTCAGGAGACCTCAGCCAGGCACCCGTAGGGCCCGGGCTGACGTGTCACCATAGTTTCCGGTTACTCGCCGTTGCATACTCTACGGGCGCGTGGTCGGGGTCTGCTGGAGGCTCTACGGGTGCGTGGTTGCGCGCCGCTGCGCGCTCTACCCGACCCCTCTGCGGCGGGCCACCGCTCCAGGCTTCCCCACCCCCCTGCGGTGGAGCGCCGCTGCCAGCCCTACGGGTGCCTGGCTCGGGTCTGCTGCACGCCCTGTCCCGGCACGGACCACCAGCCCATGTTCTACGGGTGGTCTATCCGCGCCGGGCGGGACGGGTGAAGTGCCATCCGTCGGACCGCAAGGCCGGGACGATCCGGGCCACGGCGGCGACCGTCTGGCTGCGGTCACCTCCGCCGTCGTGCAGGAGCACCACTGATCCCGGTGTGATGCCCTCCTCCAGGCGCCGGACGAGCTCACTGGTGCCGGGCGGCACCCAGTCCTCCACCGCGAGGCTCCAACCGAGCGGCTGCATGCCTAGTTCCGCCGCCGTCCCGGGCGTCTGTCCCCAGGCGCCGTAGGGTGCCCGGAAATAGGGGACACGTGCGTGTGGCACCGCCTCGCGGATCGCCGCGTCGGTCTCCAGCAGGTCCGCGCGGACGTCCCGCGCCGACCAGGTGCTCATGTCGTCGTGGCTCATCGTGTGGTTGCACAGCGTGTGCCCCTCCGCCGCGATCCGCCGCACGATCTCGGGGTGCTGCCGCACGTGGTCGCCCCACAGGCAGAACACGGCCTTGACGCGGTGCTCTCGCAGCACGTCGAGCAGTTGGGGCGTGTGGCGGGGATCGGGGCCGTCGTCGAAGGTGAGGGCCACCGAGCGACCGCCCCGCCGCGCCGAGTCGACGATGTCGGGGGTGGCGGGCCCCTTGGCGGTGCTGGAGGGCGGCGTCGCGCGCGAGGCGGGACCGTGGGGGACGGCCGTGTGGGCATGCGCCGGGGCCGTGGCGCAGAGGGCGAGGCCGATGGTGAACAGGGTCGTCAGGAGGCGGCCCCGCGTTCGGGAACGTCCGTGAGTGCTCGTCACACAGGTCTCCTTGGCCGCGGAGCTCAGGGGGTTCCGGAAGCTTCCGAAAATCAAAGGCAGCTTAAAGAGCACCGCGCCGTAGTGTCAACGACCCTGCGCGGTCCGTGTCGCCGCCCGCGGCGGGGGGAGACGGTTCACGGTGGCGGAGCGGTACTGTCCCGGACGACGAGGTCGGTCGCCAGCTCCACCCTCGGGCTCTCGATCGTCTCGTGCTGCACGAGCCGGTGCACGGTGCGCACCGCGAGCCTGCCCATGTCGGACAGCGGCTGGCGCACCGTGGTCAGCGACGGTGAGGACCAGCGCGCCTCCGGCAGGTCGTCGAAGCCCACCACACTGACGTCGTCGGGGACCCGCAGGCCCCGCCGCCGCAGCGCCTCGTAGACGCCCAGGGCCATCTGGTCGCTGGCCGCGAACACGGCCGTGGGCGGATCGGCGAGGCCGAACAGGCGCTCCCCCGCCCGGAAGCCGGACTCGTAGCCGAACTCCCCCGGTACCACCAGACCGTCCTCGACGGCCAGACCGGCGGTCTCCAGACCGGCCCGGTACCCGTCGAGCCGGGCACGGCTGCACCACAGCTCGGGGCGTCCCGCGATGAAGGCGATGCGCCGGTGCCCGAGGTGGATCAGATGCTCGGTGGCGCTCAGCCCCCCGGCCCAGTTGGTAGCTCCTATCGTGGGCGTGGCCAGGTCCGGAACGCCGACCGGGTCCACCACCACCGCGGGCACGTGCAGCTCTCCCAACTCCGCTTGCAGGGCCGGGTCCAGGTCGGTGGTCACGAGGATGGCGCCGTCGCTGGCGCGCGAGCGGACGTTCTCCAACCACTGGCGGGTCGAACTGGCCCGGCGGTGGATGGCCGACACCACGATGCCGGTGTCCGCCGCGTGCGCGGCGTCCTCCACGCCGCGGATGATCTCGACCGCCCACGGGCTGTCCAGGTCGTTGAAGACCAGGTCGAGCAGGCCTATCCGCTCCCGAACGCGGCTGCCACGGCGCCGGTAGCCGTGGGACCGAATCAGGTTCTCGATGCGCTCGCGCGTGGCGGGGGCCACGTCGCTTCGCCCGTTGAGGACGCGCGACACCGTCGGTGCGGACACGCCTGCCTCAGCGGCGATGGCGGAGATGGTGACGTCTCGTGACGGGCTGTCGGCCACTGATCCTCCCTCGTACTCACCCAGAGTACGAGCACCGGCGGCGGTGACGGCACGTGCGTACGGCCGACCTTGACGCTTCGCACGTCAACGGCTTAGTGTCCGTTTCCCACATGTTACGGAATTTTCCGGAAATTCCGTCGGTGCGAGAAGTGGAGACCCCCCATGAAGCCAGTCCGCCTCATCACCGCCGTGCTCACCGCGGCGGCGCTGTCGGTACCCCTCCTGGCCGCTCCGGCGGCCGCGGAGCCCTCTCCCGGCCACTGGCCACCGGACCACCCCAAGCACGCCAAGCCCGGCACGCTGCGCTGGGCCGCTCCCGAGGACCTCGTCATCGGCACCGCCGTCGCGGGCGGCGGCCACCACGAGGAGCAGGACTACCCCGACCCCTTCACCTCGGACAGGAAGTACCGCAAGCTCCTGGCGCGCCACTTCGGCTCGGTCTCCCCCGAGAACCAGATGAAGTGGGAGTACATCCACCCCGAGCAGGGCGAGTACGACTTCGACATGGCCGACTCCATCGTGGAGTTCGCCGAGCGCAACGGTCAGGACGTGCGCGGGCACACGCTGTTCTGGCACAGCCAGAACCCCGAGTGGCTGGAGGAGGGCGACTTCTCCGACGAGGAGCTGCGCGAGATCCTGCACGACCACATCACGACCGTCGCCGGGCGATACGCGGGCCGGATCGACCAGTGGGACGTGTCCAACGAGATCTTCGACGACGCGGGCGAGCTGCGCACCGAGGACAACATCTGGATCCGTGAGCTCGGACCGGAGATCATCGCCGACGCCTTCCGCTGGGCCCACGAGGCCGACCCGTCGGCGGAGCTGTACTTCAACGACTACGGCGTCGAGGACGTCAACGCCAAGAGCGACGCCTACTACGAACTGGTCCAGGACCTGCTCGCCGAGGGCGTGCCCGTGCACGGGTTCTCCGCGCAGGTGCACCTGAGCACCCAGTACGGCTTCCCCGGAAGCCTTGAGGAGAACCTCCGGCGCTTCGACGACCTCGGCCTGGGCACCGCCCTGACCGAGGTGGACGTGCGCATGCGGCTGCCCGAGGGCGGGAGGCCGGCCCCGGAGCAGCTGGAGCAGCAGTCCAGCTACTACGAGCAGGCGCTCTCAGCGTGCCTGAACGTGGAGGGCTGCGGTTCCTTCACCATCTGGGGCTTCACCGACAAGTACTCCTGGGTGCCGGTGTTCTTCGAGGGCGAGGGCTCCGCGACGGTCATGGACGAGGGGTTCCGGCCCAAGCCCGCCTACTTCACCCTGAAGTCCACCCTCCTGGAGGCCGGGGGCGGCTGGGGGGGCCGTCCGCCCCGGGCCGTCGGCGTCCGGTAGCCGGACGGCTCTCCGGCGCCACCGCGTCCCCGTGCCCGCCGCCGGTCCGTCGGCGGCGGGCACGGCCCGCGCGCTCCGGAGCGCACCCGAGCCGCTCAGGCGGCGGTGTGGTAGATGTTCTGCGCCCGGCCCAGACCGTCGGTGAGGACCGTACGGACCGCGTCGGCCGCGCGCTCGGCGTTCAGGTCCAGGTCAGCGCGCTCGGCGGAGGAGAAGTCCTTGAGCACGTACGCGGCCGGGTCCGTCCTGCCGGGCGGGCGTCCCACCCCGAAGCGCACCCGGATGTAGTCGGGGCTGGACAGGGACGAGCTGATCGACTTCAGGCCGTTGTGCCCGCCCGGGCCGCCGCCCTTCTTGAGCTTGAGCGCGCCGTAGTCGATGTCCAGCTCGTCGTGCACCACGATGATCCGCTCGACCGGCACCTTGTAGAACCGGGCCAGCCCGGCCACCGGGCCGCCCGACAGGTTCATGAAGCTCCGCGGCTTGGCCAGCACCACCGGCACGCCGTCCAGACGGGTCTCCACCACTTCGGCGTGCGTCTTGTGCGCCTTCCAGCGCTCGCCCGCGGCGAGCGCGTCCACCACCAGGAAACCGGCGTTGTGCCTGTTCCCGGCGTATCTGGGGCCCGGATTGCCCAGTCCCACGACGAGCCAGCGCTCGGTCTCAGCCATGTCCTCGTTCTTTCCGTCAGCGCTCGCACCGTCGGCCCCGCTCTTGCCGGCGCCGCCGCCGAACAACCTGCCCCACCAGTTCCCCATGGGGCACGACCCTATCGACACGGCCGCCGACACGACGAACGCGCGGCCCCTTTCCGGGAACCGCGCGTTCTTCGAGTGCGAGGAGCACGCACGCCCTACTCGGCGGCGGCCTCCTCGGCCTCAGCGGCCTCCTCGCTGGTCTCCGGCTCGTCCGACACACGCGGAGTGGAGACGGTCAGCAGGACGGTCTCGGGGTCGGAGACCAGGGAAGCGCCGGTGGGCAGATCGAGGTCGGCGGCGGTCTTCGTGGTGCCGGCCTCCAGACCCTCGACGTCGAAGTCCACACCCTCGGGGATGTGGGTGGCCTCGGCCTCGACGGCCACGGTGACGAGCGCCTGGGTGAGCACACCCGGGGCCTGAACCTCGCCGGTCAGGTGGACCGGGATCTCGACCTCGACCTTCTCGCCCTTGGAGACGACCAGCAGGTCGACGTGCTCCAGGAAGCCCTTGATGGCGTCACGCTGCACGCTCTTGGGCAGGGCCAGATTGTCCTTGTCCACGCCGTCGAGACGGATGAGGACGTTGGGGGTCTTCAGGGCGAGCATGAGCTCATGGCCCGGCAGGTTCAGGTGGCGGGGCTCGGTGCCGTGGCCGTAGAGGACGGCCGGCACCTTACCCGCGCGGCGGGCGCGACGAGAGGCGCCCTTGCCGAATTCCGTGCGGGGCTCGGCAGCGATACGTACCTCGGACACGACAAAACTCCTCGGGTTCAACCCCGCAGCACGGGGAACACGACTCCAGTAGTACGAACGATTCCCGCACTCGGCGGGGAATGCGGCGGGGTCACCCCGCGGTTCGGGGGACGCGACCGCCCTGGTTCCAGGCGTGCCCGGCGAGCCGCCACCGGACCCGTCCGGCCCGGGAACGCTCGTCGCGCACCCCTGCCCGTACTTTCACACGCAGCCTCACGGGACTCCGCCTGGGCACGGGGACACTCGGCCAAGTCTACTGGCTCCACCGACGACTCCGAACATGCCCCGCTCGCCCTCCCCTCGGGGGCCCGGAAAAGGGCGGCGGGCGTGTCGACGGAACCGGCGACCCGCGAGCGGGACGAACGCACGCCCCGCTCGTCGGCCTACTCGAACAGGCTCGTTACCGAGCCGTCCGTGAAGACCTCGCTGATCGCGCGGGCCACCAGCGGAGCGATCGAGAGCTGGGTGAGCTTCTCGAAGGAGCGCTCCTCCGGGATGGGCAGCGAGTTGGTGATGATCACCTCGGAGATCCGCGAGTTCTGCAAGCGCTCGGCCGCCGGGCCCGACAGCACGCCGTGTGTGGCGGCCACCAGGACCTTGGCCGCGCCCTGCTCGAACAGTGCCTCCGAGGCCTTCACGATGGTGCCGCCGGTGTCGATCATGTCGTCGACCAGCACACAGGTGCGGCCCTCGACCTCACCGACGACCTCGTGGACCTTCACCTGGTTGGCGACGTCCGGGTCGCGGCGCTTGTGGATGATCGCCAGCGGCGAGCCGAGCCGGTCCGCCCAGCGGTCGGCGGTACGCACACGGCCCGCGTCCGGGGAGACCACGGTGATCTCGGCCGGGTCGACCCGGCCGGCGATGTGGTCGGCCAGTATCGGCAGCGCGAACAGGTGGTCCACCGGGCCGTCGAAGAAGCCCTGGATCTGGTCGGTGTGCAGGTCGACGGCCATCATCCGGTCCGCGCCCGCGGTCCGGAACAGGTCGGTCACCAGACGGGCCGAGATCGGTTCGCGGCCACGGTGCTTCTTGTCCTGGCGGGCGTACCCGAGGAACGGAGTGACCACGGTGACCCGCTTGGCGGACGCGCGCTTGAGCGCGTCCACCATGATCAGGTGCTCCATGATGGACTCGTTGACCGGATCGAAGTGAGGCTGGATGACGAACGCGTCACAGCCGCGCACCGACTCCAGGTAACGCACGAAGATCTCGCTGTTGGCGAAGGTGTCGAACCGGGTGGGGACCACGTCGATCCCCAGTTCCTTCGCGACCTCCTCGGCCAGGCTCGGGTGCGTGCGCCCCGAGAACAGCATCAGGTTCTTCTGGCCGGTGGCCTTCATCCCGGTCACGTGTTTCTCCCCCACAGTCACTGCTCGTCGTCGGCTCTGTGCCGATCGGCTTTGTCCGCCGCCTCGGCGGAGGCCGTCCCGGGGCGCTTGCGCCGGGTCCAGCCCTCGACGTTGCGCTGGCGATGCCCCTCGGAGACCGCCAGCGCGCCGGGCGGCACGTCGTCTCGGACCACGGTCCCCGCCCCGGAGTAGGCGCCGTCGCCCACGTGGACCGGAGCGACGATGGTGTTGTCGCTGCCGACCCTGACGTGGTCGCCGATGACGCTCCGGGACTTGTTGACCCCGTCGTAGTTGACGAACACCGAAGAACAGCCGATGTTGCTGCCCACCCCGATGTCCGCGTCGCCGACGTAGGTCAGGTGCGGGATCTTGGACTCGGTGCCGACGTTCGAGTTCTTGACCTCGACGAAGGCACCGGCCTTGGCCCGCTCGGCCAGGCGGGTGCCCGGCCGTAGGTAGGTGTAGGGGCCGACGCTGGCCCCGGGGCCGATCTCGGCCCGGTCCGCGGTGGTCTCGCTCACCGTGGCGCCCGCGCCCACGACCGTGTCCCTCAGGTCCGTGCGGGGGCCGACCACCACGTCCTCGTCGACGGTGGTCGCGCCCATCAGCCGGGTGCCCGGTTCGAGCACGGTGTCCCGGCCGATGGAGACCTGCGCGTCCACCCAGGTGGTGGCGGGGTCGACGACGGTGACCCCGGCGAGCATGTGCTCGGTGAGCAGGCGGTCGTTGAGGACGCGGCGGGCCTCGGAGAGCTGGACGCGGTTGTTGACGCCCTGGACCTCGTGCCAGTCGCCGGCGATCCAGGCGCCGACCCGGTGGCCGTCTCCGCGCAGCAGGGCGACGGCGTCGGTGACGTACTCCTCGCCCTTGGCGTTGTCGGTGGACAGGCGCTGGACGACCTCGGAGAGCAGCGCGCCGTCGAAGGCGTACATGCCCGAGTTGATCTCGTCGATCGCGTGCTGCCCGGGGGCGGCGTCGGCGTGCTCGACGATCTCGGTGAACTCACCGTCGGTGTCGCGGACGATGCGGCCGTAACCGTGGGGGTCGGGCACCCGCGCCGAGAGCACGGTGACGGCGTTGCCGTCCTTGTCGTGGGCGGCCACGAGCTCGGAGAGCGTGGAGCCGCGCAGGAGCGGGGTGTCGCCGCAGGTCAGGACCACGGTGCCGCTGAGCTTGGTGCCCTTGGCAGCCAGGTCCTCGACCGCCATGCGCACGGCGTGGCCGGTGCCGTTCTGCTCCTCCTGGACCGCGGTGGTGGCCTCGGGCGCGATCTCCTCCAGGTGGGCCCTGACCTGGTCGCGGGCGTGGCCGACGACCACGACGGAGTTCTGGGGGTCGAGTTCCCGCGCCGACGCGAGCACATGGCCAAGCATGCTGCGGCCACTGAGTTCGTGGAGAACCTTGGGAAGCTTCGATTTCATTCGGGTGCCCTCGCCCGCCGCGAGGACGATGACGGCAGCCGGACGGTTCACGCTCACTGAAGGAGACCCCTCGTGATAGCTGGTGACTGAGCTGTCGGCTCACCCCTCGGCGGCGCGCCCCGCATGCCGCACGGGCGGCCGTCGGATGACCAGCGGCCGACATGGGAAGGATACATGCGCGTCACCGCACCCCAACGGGCGCGTGGCGCCGGGGTGAGCGGCCGGTGTCCGGCCCACCGCCTGTGACTCGGCTTCCGGCGTGTCGCGCGAGAGGCGTGTGAGATGTGACGCTTCACCCCTGCGCACGCCGGCCGTCCACCCCGGGTGACGTCCCCGGCACGGTACGGGCGCTCCCGCTTTGGTCGCGGAGCGGACCCGCGATCGCGCCGAGGGCCTTTCCCGCGCGTACACGCGGAGCCGGAACAGCTCCCGGACCAGGGCTCGAACCTGGACGATGGGGACCAAAACCCCACATGCTGCCGATTACATCATCCGGGAACGCGTTGGGTTGGAACATGCCGCACCCGTACGCCAGCCACCAAGATAGCGCCTCTTGTGCGGAGCTTGCCAAACCTACGGGGTCGTAGGTTACGGTTACGTAGGAATAGGTTGGGTCGCCGCGACGGGTGCTTCCGCACCCCTCAGACGCCGTCCTGACCGCGACGACGTTGCCTGACGGTCCGACGGACGGGGAAAAATCCATGACAGCCGCTCCCGAGATGCCCACCAAAAACACCGGGAAAAAACGTGAGACGATCCCTGAGTACGAACCCGAACTGAGGGGCAGGGCCGAGCGATACACGGTCTTCGCCTTCGTGTTCGTCCCGCTGATCGCCCTGCTGGCGTCGGTGCCCTTCTTCTGGGGCTGGGGGCTGAGCCTCACCGACATCGCCATCGCCTCGGTCTTCTACGTGATCAGTGGCCTGGGGATCACGGTCGGCTTCCACCGGCACTTCACGCACGGCTCGTTCAAGGCCAAGCGCCCGCTGCGTATCGCGCTCGCCGTCGCCGGCTCCCTGGCCATCGAGGGCAGCGTCATCAAGTGGGTGGCGGACCACCGCCGCCACCACAAGTACGCCGACGCCGAGGGCGACCCGCACTCGCCGTGGCGCTTCGGCGACGACTGGAAGTCGGTGGCCAAGGGCCTGTACTACGCGCACATGGCGTGGATGTACCTGGACGACAAGAAGACCTCGCCGCGCCGCTTCGCGCCCGACCTTCTCAAGGACAAGGACATCGTCCTCGTCGACAAGCTGTTCCTGCCGCTCGTGCTCTTCTCCCTGGGAGCGCCGGCCCTCATCGGCGGCCTGGTGACCATGTCCTGGTGGGGCGCGCTGACCGCGTTCTTCTGGGCGAGCCTGGTCCGTGTCGCCCTGCTGCACCACGTCACCTGGTCGATCAACTCCATCTGCCACACCATCGGCGAGGAGAACTTCGAGGTGCGCGACCGCTCCCGCAACGTGTGGTGGCTGGCCATCCCGTCCTTCGGCGAGTCCTGGCACAACCTGCACCACGCCGATCCCACCTGCGCCCGCCACGGCGTGCTCAAGGGCCAGGTCGACATCTCCGCCCGCGTCATCTGGGCGTTCGAGAAGTTCGGCTGGGCCACCAAGGTCCGCTGGCCCAACAACGAGCGACTCGCCGCCAAACGGGTCAGCCTCTAGGATCGGTAGCCATCATGGGAGTAGCCGACAGCGATCAGAGGATCCGCGTGCGCCGCAAGCGCATGACGGGCAAGGAGCGTCGGCAACAGCTTGTGGAGATCGGCCGGGAGCTGTTCGCCGAACGCGGGTTCGACGCGTCCTCCGTTGAGGAGATCGCCGCACGGGCGGGCGTGTCCAAACCCGTGGTGTACGAGCACTTCGGCGGCAAGGAGGGCATCTACGCGGTCGTGGTCGACCGGGAGATGCGCACCCTCCTGGGGATGATGGGCGAGGCCCTCACCGCCGACAACGCGCGGAGCAAGATCGAGAGCGCGGCGCTGGCCCTGCTGCGGTACGTGGAGGAGAACACGACGGGGTTCCGGGTGCTGACCCGCGACTCCCACGTGGCCTCCGGCACGGGAAGTTTCGCCAGTCTGATCAACGACATCGCCAGCCAGGTCGAGCACATCATGGTCGACGAGTTCGCCGAGCACGGCTACGACCCGGCGCTCGCGCCCATGTACTCCCAGGCCCTGGTGGGCATGTGGGCGCTGACCGGCCAGTGGTGGCTGGAGGTGCGCAAGCCCAAGCGCGAGGTGGTCGCGGCGCACCTGGTCAACCTGGCGTGGAACGGGCTGTCGAGCCTGGAGCCCAAACCGAGGCTACAGAGCAAGCGGCGCAGGTCGGGCTGACTCCCCGGCGTCTGTTGACATGTGGGGCGGGTATGCGTGTCATACCCGCCCCACTATCTTGATGTCAAGAGATAAGCTGTCCCCATGCGCGATGAGGTGGATGGGCTGATCGAGGCGTGGCGCTCCGAACGCCCGGATGTGGACGTGACACCCCTGGAGGTGTTCAGCCGGGTGTCCCGGCTCGCCCGCCACCTGGACCGTGCCCGGCGCACGGTCTTCACCGAGCACTCACTGGAGCCCTGGGAGTTCGACGTGCTGGCCGAGCTGCGCCGCTCCGGACCGCCCTACGAGCTGAGCCCCGGACGGCTGCTGCGCGCCACTCTGGTGACCTCGGGGACCATGACCAACCGGGTGGACCGGCTGGCCGCGGCCGGGCTGGTGCGGCGTCGCCCCGACCCCACCGACAAGCGCGGAGTGCTCGTCCGGCTGACCGAGCGGGGCACCGAGCGCATCGACACGGCCCTGGCGTCGCTGGTGAGCTACGAGGAGGGCCTCCTGGCTCCGATGGCCGACGGCGACCGGGAACGGCTGGCATCGTTACTCAGAAGCCTCCTGGTCCCCCTCGACAGGGGCCCGGGCGGTCCGCAAGGGTAGTTACCGAGCGGTACCCGTCTCTCGCCGGGCCCGCGTCCGGGCGCGAACCATACTCCGGGCTTTGGTTGGAGAGATGACTGGTGAAGAGGTGGATGTCCGCGGCGGCCGTGGCCGTGCTGGCCGCGGGGTGCGCGGGGTGCGCGGGTGGCGATGACAGCGGTGGCGGGGGATCGGCGTTCGAGCCGACCAACGAGGAGGTACCCGCCGACAGCGACACCGGGATGCCCGCCAACCTCCAGAACATCTGCGACTACACGTGGATGTGCGACAGCGAGCGCGGACCGGACATCCACACCAACAAGGCCGGCGCACAGGAGATCGCGGACGTCTTCGCCGACCAGGTGCGCTGACCGGCGCACCGGTCTTCGGGCCGCGCACGGCCGGGAGGTGCTCCAGACCCCTCCCTGCCGTGGGAAAGCCCCTACGCTGGGCCGTGTCAGGGCACGTACCCAGCATCCGGCCCCTGTGGGAGGAGACAGTTGCGAACCCGGTGGATGTTCGCGGCGGCCGCGGTCGTGCTGACCGCGGGGTGCGCGAGCGGTGGCGGCGACAGTGGTGGCGGCGGTGACGGAACCGCCTCTGGTGAGGACTACTACCTGTCCCTGGGCGACTCGCTGAGCGTGGGCGTGCAGCCCGACGAGGAGGGGCGCCCCGTGGAGACCTCGGACGGGTACACCGACATCCTGTACCGCACTCTGCGCGAGGACGGCCCCGGGCTGCGGCACGAGCGGATGGGGTGCGCGGGCGAGGACACCACCACCTTCATGGAGGGCGGGCTGCCCCGCTGCGAGGAGCGCTACGGCGGCGGCTCACAGCTGGAGGAGGCCGAGGCGTTCCTCACCGGGCACGAGGGCGAGGTGGACCTGGTGACCCTCACCATCGGCGCGAACAACTTCACCAGCTGCGTGCGGGGGGTGAACGCCCCCGACGGCAGGGCGCCGGACTCCGAGGACGTCGACATCGACTCCGAGTGCGTGGACGGGGGCCTGGAGCGGCTGGAGGAGGAGGTCCCCGTGATCGCCGAACGGCTGCGCGCGGCGGCCGGGCCCGACACGCAGATCATCGCGATGACCTACTACAACCCGTTCCTGGCGTTTTTGCTGATGGACGACGATCCCGCGCACCAGGCGGCGGCCTCCGCGGAGGAGGCCGAGGAGCTCTTCCCCGAGAAGGAGGCCCGTAGCGGGCTCGCCGAGGAGGCGGTGGAGATCCTCACCGAGGTCAACGAGACGCTCACCGACGCCTACGAGGCCGAGGGGATCGACGTGGCGGACGTGGACTCGGTGTTCGAGCCGACCAACGAGGAGGTACCCGCCGACAGCGACACCGGGATGCCCGCCAACCTCCAGAACATCTGCGACTACACGTGGATGTGCGACAGCGAGCGCGGACCGGACATCCACACCAACAAGGCCGGCGCACAGGAGATCGCGGACGTCTTCGCCGACCAGGTGCGCTGACCGGCACCAGCGGCGGCCCGGCCGCCCGGTGGAGGGCCCCGGGCGGCCGGCTACTCCGCCTTCTCGGGGAGCGACTGCTCGATGAGGGCGACGACCTCGGGGGCGTCCGGCACCGTGTTGGGGCGGAAGCGGTGGACGGCGCCGTCGGGGAGGACGAGGAACTTCTCGAAGTTCCACCGCACCCTTCCGGTCCTGCCCTCGCTGTCGGGGACCGAGGCGAGCTCGGCGTAGAGGGGGTGGCGGTTCCTGCCGTTGACCCTCACCTTGCTCATCATGGGGAACGTGACGCCCCACGTGGCCGCGCAGTACCCGGAGATCTTCCTGTCGCTGCCGAACTCCTGGAGGAACTGGTTGCTGGGGAAGCCGAGCACGGTGAAGCCCCTGTCGCCGTACCTGTGCTGTAGCCCCTCCAGCCGCGCGTACTGCGGGGTGAGACCGCAGCGCGAGGCGACGTTGACCACCAGCCTCACCTTGCCGGACCACTCGCCGAACGTCGTCTGGCGTCCGTCGATCAGCGTCACCGGGATCTCGTCCAGGTCCAAGGCGTTCATCACGTCCACTTCCTGCCTTCGCGGGGATCGGCACCCGGCGTGTGCGGCCTCACCAGGGGGCTGGAGCACACGCCGCCGTGAGTGGTTCTCTCCCCGGAAAACAGGTCAAATCACTCGCACGGCGGCCCCGGCACACGGTGTCGGCCGGGGCCGTCAGAGCTCATGGGTCTCATTCGTCGGCGGCTTCGGCCTGCTCCAGCCAGGCCTCCTCCAGCTCGCCGCGCTCGGCGGCCAGGGTCTTGGCCTCGGCGTCGAGTTCGGCGAGCCTGGCGTAGTCGTCGGCCGCGGCGGCCATCAGCTCGTGCAACTCCGTCTCGCGCTTGGTGACGCGGTCCATGCGCCGCTCGACGCGCTGCATCTCCTTCCGAGCGGCGCGCCGCTCGGCCGCCGACACGGCGGGCCGCGCGTCCGAGGCCGCCTCGGCCACCTCGGAGGCGCCCTGCGGAACGGTGGCCTCTCCGGCGCTCTCCGCGCGGCGCTCCAGGTACTCGTCCACGCCGCCGGGCAGGAACGCCAGGCTGCCGTCGCCCATCAGGGCCAGTACCCGGTCGGTGATGCGCTCCAGGAAGTAGCGGTCGTGGCTGACCAGCACCAGGGAGCCCGGCCAGCCGTCGAGCAGGTCCTCCAGCTCGGTGAGGGTCTCGATGTCCAGGTCGTTGGTGGGCTCGTCCAGCAGCAGCACGTTGGGCTCGTCCATGAGCAGGCGCAGCAGCTGGAGGCGCCGGCGCTCACCGCCGGACAGGTCGCCGATCGGGGTCCACTGGCGCTCGCCCCGGAACCCGAACCGCTCCAGCATCTGGCTGGCGGTGTAGTCGCGCTTGCCGATGGCGATGTGCTCGCGGATCTCCATGACCGCCTGGAGGGGGCGGGCCGCGGGGTCGAGTTCGACGACGTTCTGGGAGAGGTGGGCGAGCTTGACGGTCTGGCCGGTGCGGACCCTGCCGGTGTCGGGGTCGCGCTCCCGGGCGAGGATGTTGAGCAGGGTGGACTTGCCCGCGCCGTTCACCCCGACCAGGCCGATCCGGTCGCCGGGGCCCAGCTGCCAGGTGAGGTCGTCGAGCAGGACCCGGTCGGGGACGGAGACCGTCACGTCCTTGAGGTCGATGACGGTCTTGCCGAGCCGGGAGCTGGCGAAGCGGACGAGTTCGACGGTGTCGCGGACCGGCGGCTCGTCGGCGATGAGCTGGTTGGCCGCCTCGACGCGGAACTTGGGCTTGGAGGTGCGGGCCGGCGCGCCGCGGCGCAGCCAGGCCAGCTCCTTGCGCATGAGGTTCTGGCGGCGCTCCTCGGCGGCGGCCGACTGGCGCTCGCGCTCGGCCTTGGCCAGGACGTAGGCGGCGTAGCCGCCCTCGTAACGCTCGACGGTGCCGCGCCCGACCTCCCAGGTGCGGGTGGTGACGGCGTCCAGGAACCAGCGGTCGTGAGTGACGACCACGAGCGACTCGGGCCGCTTCCGCAGGTGCTCGGCGAGCCAGGCGATGCCCTCGATGTCGAGGTGGTTGGTGGGCTCGTCCAGGGCGATGAGGTCGTGGTCGTCGACCAGGAGCCGGGCCAGGCCGGAGCGGCGGCGCTCTCCGCCGGAGAGGCCGGACATCGGGGTGTCCAGTGCCCAGCCGCCGAGGAGTCCGCGCAGGATGTCGCGGATGCGGGCGTCGCCCGCCCACTCGTGTTCGGCGCGGTCGCCCAGGACGAACTCCCCGACCGTGGTGTCGGGGAAGGTGTCGCGCTGGTGCAGGAAGCCGACGCGCAGCCCGCGGTTGTGCACGACCCGCCCGGAGTCGGGTGCGGTGATGCCGGAGAGCACGGAGATCAGCGTGGACTTGCCGCCGCCGTTGCGGCCGACGACGCCGATGCGTTCACCCTCCTCGACGCCGAGCGACACCTTGTCGAGGAGCACGAGCGGCCCGTAGGCCAGGGACACGTCCTGAAGATTGACCAGATTCATCAGTACCCATTGTGGTGGCAGTGCCGTGGTGCACGGACCGCCCGGCCGTTCCGGTCCGTGTCAGGGCCACGGCAGCCCGGCGACGGTCTCCGCGTACCGGTCAGCCTGTTCGTCGGTGCGGGCGTACATGACGGGGCTGTCCGCGCCCTTCGGGGTGATCTTCCAGACAGCGCCGCTCCCGTGCTCGCCGGGTGCCATGCGGACGAACCGGACGTCGGGGTGGCGCGCCGCGAGGTCCTGTTGAGTGGTCATGGTCGCCACCGTAACCACTCAGCCCAGCGCCGGACGCGACGGCCGGAGCCGCCCGGCCCTCCGGTACACCGGTCCCGCGGCGGGGAAGCCGGGAAGCCGCCCGGGACCGCACCACGCAAGGCCCCGGGCAGGTCTGGCGGCCGGCACGCCTACACCAGGAAGAAGCCCCTGGCGGCCTTGGCGATCCCCTCCGTGTCCAGCCCGTGGACCTGCGCGTGCTGCGCCGGGGTCCCGTAGGCGCGTACCTCGTGGTCCCGGACGACCCCCAACCCCAGTTGGCGGTGGCGCCGGTCGGCCAGCGCCTCGGCCACCTCGTGCGCGGAGGTCCCCCGCAGGTACGGCTCCACCACGAGCACGTCCGCGTTGCCCGCCGCGCCGGCCAGCGCGCTCAGCCCCTCGCGGTCGAACGGCCGCACGGTGGCCGTGTAGGCGACGGTCACGTCCAGACCGGCGGTCGCCTCCAGCACCCGGTCCAGCATCGGACCGACGGCCACCACCACCCCGGCCGAGCGCGGCGACCCCGTCCGCAGCACGTCGAAGCGCCCGCTGACGGGCAGCGGCGCCCGGTTGACGGCCTCCGACAGCCGCACGTACACGCGGTGCTCCCCCGGGATCGCGGCCGCCAGGGCGTCGCGCACCTCGTCCGGGTGGCCGGGCGCGTACACCGTCCACCCCGGCAGGGTGTCCAACAGGGCCACGTCGCCGGGGGACTGGTGCGTGCGACCCGCGCTGGCGGCGTCGTAGGAACCGCCGACACTCACCAGGACGGCGCCGGTGTCCTGGTGGCCGAAGTCCAGCTTGATCTGCTCGAAGGGCCGTTCCACCAGGAACGGCGCGTAGCTGTGCACGATCGGCCGCATCCCGGACAGGGCCAGCCCTCCGGCCACCCCGATCATGGCCTGCTCCCGGACGCCCACGTCGATCACCCGGTCGGGGTGCCGGGCGGCGGAGCCGCGGAACATCCCCGCGGAGATGGCGGCCAGCACGACGGCGATCCGGGGGTCGTCGTCCATGGCCCGGTTGACGGTGGCGGCGAAGGTCTCACGCATGGTCATCGGAGGGTCTCCTAGGAACGGACGCGGGCGACGACGGCCAGCGGCCGTCCTGTGTGGGGGCGGGTGAGGGCCTCGTACAGGGCGTCGTGGTCGCGCCCGGACACGTCGCGGGCCTCCCAGCCCTCGACCTCGAAGCGCGCGCCGATCCCGCCGGGCCACCCCTGGCCGGAGGAGGCGTTGTCCACGACGACGACGGTGAGGTTGTCGGCGCCGAGGCGTCCGGCGACCGCGATGGCCTCGTGGTTGCTGCCCTCGGCGAGTTCACCGTCGCCGACGAGCACCACCACACGGGGTGCCGTACCGTCCGCCCGGTGGATCCCCCGGGCACGCAGGCCGAGCGCCGTGCCCAGGCCCAGGGGCAGACCATGGCCGAGAGAACCGCTGCCGACCTCGGCGCCGGGCACGAGCACCCGGTCGGGGTGGTGGCCGAGCGGCGAGCCGAAGGCGGCCCAGCCGCGCAGCGTGGGCACGTCCAGGAATCCCTTGGTGGCGAGCACGGCGTAGAAGGCGGCGGGCCCGTGGCCCTTGGAGAGCAGGAACCGGTCACGGGCCGGGTCCTCGGCGGTGTCGGGGGTGACGTCCAGCACGCGGTCGTAGAGCACCCACACCACGTCGAGCGTGGAGCGGGCGGCTCCCTTGTGCTTCTCGTCACCCTCCATGAGTCCGATGAGGGCGGGAAGGTCGGCGTAGCGCGAGAGGGCGGCTGTGGTCGTCATAGCCACCAGTGTTCGACCTCAACAGAGGTTGAGGTCAATTGGCGGGCATCCCGGCGCGACGGAAAAAGGCCATGTGTTCTACGTCACATCACGGTGGCCCCGGGGACGTCCCCGTACGCCGACACGACCCGCTCGCACAGCCCGCTGCCCTCCAGCGCGGCCACCACGGCGGCCTCGCGCTCGGCCGCCTCGTCCTCCTCGTTCCCACCGCCGACCAGGAACGCGCAGGTGGGCCCCGAACCCGACACCAACGCACCCAGGGCGCCCGCGCCACCGCCCGTCTTCAGGGTCCGTTCCAGCTCCGGCAGCAGCGACAGCGCCGCCTCCTGGAGGTCGTTGGTCAGAGCGGCTCCCAGAGCCACCGGATCGCCGCTGGCGAGCGCGTCGGCCAACCCCCGGTCCAGCCGGGGCTCGGGGGCCTCCGGACGGATGCGGTCGTACTCACCGAACACACTGGCCGTGGACAGCCCGTGCGGCGACAGCGCGAAGACCCAGCGCATACGCCCGGGGCTGGCCAGCGGCCGCAGGACCTCACCGCGGCCCATGCCCACCGCGGTGGCTCCCAACAGTGCGAAGGGCACGTCGCTGCCCAGCTCGGCCGCGTACTCGGCCAGGGTCCCCAGGGGCAGGCCGCAGCCCCACAGGCGGTCACAGGCCAGCAGGGCGGCCGCGGCGTCCGCGCTTCCTCCGGCCATACCGCCCGCCACCGGGATGTGCTTGTCCAGGCGGACCGTGGCCGGGAAGCCCCGACCGGTCCGCTCCGCCATCAGGGCCACGGCGCGCGCGGCCAGGTTGGAATCGTCCAGGGGCACACGGGACAGGTGGGATCCCAGTCCGCCGCCGACGGTCAGCCCGGCGAAGACGGCGTTCCCGGAGGGATGGCCGGGGCCCGTGTCAGCGGTTCCCGCCGCGCTCGCGGGCGCGGCGTCCCCGGCTCCGGGGGGACTCGGCCGACGCGTCGGGGCCTTCTTGACGGTAACCTCATCGAACAGCGAGACGGCGTGGAACACGTTGACGAGGTCGTGGAACCCGTCCTCACGTCTGGGCCCCACCGCCAACTGGAGGTTCACCTTCGCGGGGACCCGCACGGTTACGGTGGTATTAACGGTCACGAGTCCCCAATCGTAAAGGAACCCCCACCTTGCGTGAACACCTACCCCGCCAGGGTCACTGGTGTGTTCACCACCTCTTACCGGCGCGGACACCATCGCCGGAGGGAATCGGGAACCACGATCACGATCCGGGGATCATCACCACTGTCATGTCAGTCACCGCCCGCCCCCAGAACGGACCGCTCAGGCCTGTGAGTGGGGTTTCGGGCACAAACACCGCTACCTTGGGGCAAGGCGGAGTTTGGACACCGTCGGGGAGGGTCGCTTGCCGTCGGATGGGCTCCCGAAGAACCTGGAACCGTTGGCTGCCGGGGATCCGGCCACCATCGGTCCCTACGTGCTGTCCGGGAAACTGGGTAGCGGCGGTATGGGCACCGTCTACCTCGGCAGCGCGCCGGAGAGGAACAACCAGGTAGCCATCAAGGTCATCCGCCCGGAGCTCGCCTTCGACGAGGCGACACGGGCGCGTTTTCGCGATGAGATGGAGAACGCCCGCAAGGTGGCCTCCTTCTGCACCGCCAAGGTGCTCGACCACGGGACGTTCGAGAACCGCCCCTACATGGTCACCGAGTACATCGCGGGCACCGCGCTGGCCGAGCACATCGCGGAGAACGGTCCGCTGGACTCCTCGACCCTGCACGGCTTCGCCCTGGGCGTGGCCGCCGCCCTGGCCGCCATCCACCGCACCGGACTGGTTCACCGCGACCTCAAGCCCGCCAACGTGCTGCTGTCGATCTCCGGCCCCCGGGTGATCGACTTCGGCATCGCCCGCGCGATGAACACCGCCACGAACCACACCCAGACCGGCATCGTCATGGGCAGCCCCGGATGGATGGCGCCCGAACAGCTGCTGGAGGAGCAGGTCACCACCTCGGCGGACATCTTCGCCTGGGGATGCCTGGTGGCCTTCGCCGGGAACGGCACGCACCCCTTCGGCAACGGCGACGCCATGACGCTGGGCAAGCGGGTCCTGTTCGCCGAACCGCAGATCGGCGACCTGGCCAGCCCGCTGGACCGCCTCGTGACGCGCGCGCTGGCCAAGGAGCCGGGCCGCCGACCCACCGCGCAGGACCTGCTGTTGGAGCTGGCGGGCGGTGAGGACAACACCAACCCCAACGACATGGTGTCGAACGCGCTGAACCAGTCGTGGCGGCCGAAACTGCCCCCCATGCCTCCCGGCCCTCCCGGCCCGCACGGGATGCCCCGTCCCCAGCAGAGCCCGCCCGCGCACCAGTCCATGGGCGGCATGCGGCACCCGGCGCCCGGCCAGTACCAAGCCGCGCCGCCCGCGCCCATGCCCCCGCCCCCCCACCAGACGGGCAACTTCCCGCGTCCGCAGGGGCCGCCCCCGGGCCGTCCGGCCGCACGCCCGAGCGGTCCGCCGCCGGGCGGCCAGGCGCAGAGCGGCCAGGTTCCGGGCGGTCAGGTTCCGGGCGGCCAGGCGCAGCAGCCACGGCCCGCCGCGCCTCCCCCGGGGCAGCATCCGGCCTCGACCGGGCCGATCCCGATGGTCCCTCCGGCCGACCAGCAGTCGGCACGCCCTGGTCCGCAGCCGTACGTACCGCCGGTGCCGCCGCCCCCGCACCAGCCCGCCGCGCCCAACCGGCGCAGGGGTGTGATCGCCGCCGTGGTGTTGGGCGGAGTGGTCCTGCTGGTGGTGCTGGCGCTCCTGGTGAGCCTGATGCTGAACCGGAGCGAATCATGGTTCTCGGGCGACGGGGGTTCCCAGGACGATTCCTCCTCGGAGCAGACGCAGCCAGACGCCCAGGAGCCCGCGCCCGAGGACGACGGGGAGCCCGACGAGTCGGCTCCCTCCGGAGCGCTCGACGACATGTCGGGGGTCTCGTCCGACCGCATGGTCCAGTACGACGTCGACGAGGTCACCTGCGGCCTGCTCAGGCACAACATCCGCTCCGAGCTCCAGACGAACGCCGAGTACTGCGTGGTGAGGCTGGAGATGTCGAACGTCAGCGACGAGCTGCTCGTGTTCGACCACCAGGAGCAGCGCATGTCGACCAGCTTCGACGAGACCCACGGAGCAGAGGAGCCCTCCCGCCCCGAGTACGAGGAGCCGCTGTGGGACACGGCCGGGATCGGCCCCGGCACCACGGCGGGCGGGGAGCTGGTGTTCATCCTGCGCAACGGCGAGACCCCGCGGACACTCATCCTGAGCCACAGGGCCGACGCGGACCCCACCGAGATCAGCATCCAGGACATGGTGGACTGAGCCCGGCCGCGGGCCCCGACGCGACCGGGCCCGGCGCACCCGCCGAAGCGTGGTGTGCCGGGCCCGTCCGGTGCCGTGGGGAGGGCTACTCCCACTCGATGGTGCCCGGGGGCTTGCTGGTCACGTCCAGCGTCACCCGGTTGATCTCGCGCACCTCGTTGGTGATCCGGTTGGAGATCCTGGCCAGCACGTCGTAGGGCACGCGCGACCAGTCGGCGGTCATCGCGTCCTCGCTGCTGACCGGACGCAGTACCACCGGATGGCCGTAGGTGCGGCCGTCGCCCTGCACGCCCACCGAGCGCACGTCGGCGAGCAGCACCACCGGGCACTGCCAGATGGAGCGGTCCAGCCCGGCGCGGGTCAGCTCCTCGCGGGCGACCGCGTCGGCCTCGCGCAGGATCTCCAGGCGTTCGCGGGTCACCTCGCCGATGATGCGGATGCCCAGGCCCGGACCGGGGAACGGCTGGCGCCACACCATCTCCGAGGGCAGGCCCAGTTCCTCACCGACCTTGCGCACCTCGTCCTTGAACAGCTCGCGCAGCGGCTCCACCAGCGTGAACTGCAAGTCATCGGGCAGGCCGCCCACGTTGTGGTGCGACTTGATGTTCGCCGCACCGGTACCGCCGCCGGACTCCACCACGTCCGGGTACAGGGTGCCCTGCACCAGGAACTCGACCTCGTCCCCGGCCTCACCGCTCTCGGAGACGACCTCGCGGGCCGCCTGCTCGAAGACGCGGATGAACTCGCGGCCGATGGCCTTGCGCTTCTCCTCGGGGTCGGCCACGCCCGACAGCGCGGACAGGAACCGCTCCTCGGCGTCCACGACCTTGAGCTTGGCCCCGGTGATCGCGACGAAGTCCTTCTCCACCTGCTCGGCCTCACCCTTGCGCAGCAGGCCGTGGTCCACGAACACACAGGTCAGCTGGTCGCCGACGGCGCGCTGCACCAGGGCGCCGGCAACGGCGGAGTCCACGCCGCCGCTCAGACCGCAGATGGCGCGCTTGTCGCCGATCTGCTCGCGGATGCGCTCCAACTGCTCCTCGACGATGTTGACCATCGTCCAGGTGGGACGGCAGCCCGCACCCTCGTACAGGAAGCGGTGCAGCACCTCCTGGCCGTGCTCGGTGTGCAGGACCTCCGGGTGGAACTGGACGCCGAAGAGGCTGCGGTCGGTGTCCTCGAAGGCCGCGACCGGCGCGCCCTCGGTACTGGCGGTCGTGGCGAACCCCTCGGGGGCGCTGACCACCGAGTCGCCGTGCGACATCCACACCAGCTGATCCCCGGGCATACCGGCGAACAGCAGGGACTCGGTGACCGCCGACAGCTCGGTACGGCCGAACTCGCTGAGGTCGGTCCTTTCCACGGTGCCGCCCAGGGCCCGGGTCATCGCCTGGAACCCGTAGCAGATGCCGAAGGTGGGGACCCCGGTCTCGAACAGTTCGGGGCCCAGGTTCGGAGCGCCCTCGGCGTAGACCGAGGACGGTCCGCCGGAAAGGATGATGGCCTTGGGTTTCTTGGCGAGCATCTCCTCGACGGGCATGGTCGAGGGCACGATCTCACTGTGCACGTGGCATTCGCGAACGCGCCGTGCGATCAGCTGCGCGTACTGCGCGCCGAAGTCGACGACGAGAACGGTGTCGAACGTGCTCTCAGCACCAACGGACACGACGGAGGACCTTCCGCAGGAGTAAAAGGATGTCCGACCAGTCTAGGGCGTCCTCCGCGTCCGGCGGGTCCCGCGTGATGTGCGGTCCCGCTCAGCCCGCGAAGCCCCGGGGGTTGGCCGACTGCCAGTTCCACGCGTCGCGGCAGGCGTCGTCCACGGTACGCACGGCCTTCCACCCCAGGTCGCGGGCGGCGGCGGACGGGTCGGCGAAGCACACGGCGATGTCACCGGGGCGGCGCTCGACCACCGCGTGCGGGACGGACGAGCCGAGCACGCGCTCGAAGGCGCGCAGGCCCTCCAGGACGGAGGTGCCCTGTCCGGTACCCAGGTTGTACACGCGGTACCCGGCGGCGTCGGCGAGGTGGTCCACGGCGGCCAGGTGGCCCTGCGCCAGGTCCACCACGTGCAGGTAGTCGCGCACGCCGGTGCCGTCGGGGGTGTCGTAGTCGTCGCCGAACACGTTCAACCGCTCACGGCGCCCGGCGGCGACCTGCGCGATGTAGGGGAACAGGTTGTTGGGAACACCCTGGGGGTCCTCGCCGACCAGCCCGCTGGGATGGGCACCGATGGGGTTGAAGTAGCGCAGGGAGACGATCCGCCAGCGCGGGTCGGCGGCGGCCGCGTCTCGCAGGACTCGTTCGGCGAACAGCTTGGTGGCGCCGTAGGGGTTGGTGGCGGTCAGGCCGCTGTCTTCGGTGATGGGCACCTGCTCGGGGTCGCCGTAGACCGTGGCCGAGGAGCTGAACACCAGGTCGTACACGCCGTACTCGTCCATCACCTCGGCGAGGGAGAGCAGGGCGTCCAGGTTGTTGCGGTAGTAGCGCAGCGGCTGCCGCACGGACTCCCCCACGGCCTTGAGCCCGGCCAGGTGGATGACGGCGTCGATCCGGTGCGCGGAGAAGACGCGGCGCAGCGCGGCGGGGTCGGTGCAGTCCTCCCCGTGGAAGGCGACGGTGCGCCCGGTGATGCGCTCGACGCGGCGCAGGGCCTCGGCGTGGCTGTTGGCGAGGGAGTCCACGACCACGACCTCGTGCCCGGCCTCCAGCAGTTCGACCGCGGTGTGGGAGCCGATGTACCCGGCACCGCCGGTGAGCAGTACGTTCAACGTTCGCTTCCCTGGGTGGAGTGCGTCCGCCGCCTCGCGGACGCTCCCAGGATAGGGCCCCGCCGGCCCCGGGGACGGTGGCGGACGCCACCGGTCCCGTGCCTGAGCAGCGGATACGGCACGTCGCCCTCCACGGCACCGGCCTCATACCGGGGCATGAGGCCCCGCCGCCCACGCGCTCATATCGTTGTGGACATGGCCGACCTGTCCGCGCGCACCCTCCTGGACCGCGCCACCCTCTGGGCCCGGGGCCACGTGCTCGCCGTGGACGTGTGCTGGGCCGTCCTCTGGTTCACCCTGTCCGTGGTGTCCCATCCGGTGTCCGGTCTCCGTAGCACCGAATCGTGGGCCTACCTCGCCCTGGCCGCCGCGTGCTGCACCGCCCTGGCCCTGCGCCGCACCCGCACGCTTCCGGCCCTGTCCGCCCTGGCGGTGCTGCTGTCGTGCCAGGTCCTGTGGCTGGACCACCTCACGGCGATAACGGGGATCAGCGCCCTGGTCGCCGCCTACACGGCACAGGCCGAGCTCTCCCGCCCGTGGCGCGCCGTCGGCCTCGGCCTGCTCCTGGCCGGAGCGGCCTGGGCCGTTCTGTCCATTCCGCCGGAGGAGCTCTCGACGGACCTGGGCCTGCGCCTCAACAGCATCGTCTCGGGCTGGACGGCCATCGCGCTGTTCTCCCTGCTCGGAACGTTCCGCCGGCGCAACCGCGAGGAGTTCGCCCGCGTCGTCGAGCACGCCCGCCTGCTGGAGACCCAGCGCGCCCAGGAGGTGCGTCTGGCCGCGCTCGACGAACGGACCCGCATCGCCCGGGAGATGCACGACGTCCTCGCGCACTCGCTGAACGTCATCGTCGCCCAGGCCGACGGGGGCCGCTACGCCGCGGACGCCGCACCGGAGCGCGCGGTGACCGCCCTGGCCACCATCTCCCAGGTGGGACGCGGGTCCGCGACGGAGCTGCACCAGCTCCTGGGCGTTCTGCGCGACGGCGAGGGACGCGGGCCCGCCCCCGCTCCCGGCGTTGACGACCTGCCCGGCCTCGTCGAGGAGTACCGACGGGCCGGCCTGCGGATCCGCCTGGTCCAGCACGGATCACCGCCCGCCCCGCGCGGTGGCCGGACGGACACGGACTCCTCCGCGACCCTGCCGACGACCGCGTCCCTGACGGTCTACCGCGTCGTGCAGGAGTCCCTCGCCAACGCGCTGAGGCACGCGGGGTCCGCCGACGTCCGGGTCGAGCTCACGTGGTCGCCCGGGCGGGTCGGGATCGCCGTGGCCAACTCCGTCCGCGAAGCCGTGCCCACGGCCCAGCGCGCCGGGCCGCCGCCCCCGGCCGACGACCGGCGGGGCCCCGGCCACGGCCTGGTCGGCATGCGCGAGCGCGTCGGCCTGCACGGCGGGACCCTGGAGGCCGGCGCCGACGACGCGACCGGCACCTGGCGGGTGCGCGCGGTGGTCCCCTGGGAGGACGCGTGATCCGGGTGGGGCTGGCCGACGACCAGCAGCTGTTCACGGCCGGCATGGCGATGGTCGTCGACTCCCAACCGGACCTGGCCGTCGCCTGGGAGGCGGGCGACGGGGCCGAGGCCCTCGCCCGCCAGCGGGCCGATCCCGTCGACGTCCTGCTCATGGACGTCCAGATGCCCGGCACGGACGGGCTGAGCGCCACGCGCACCCTCGTCTCCTCGGGGGCGGACTGCCGCATCGTCATCCTCACCACCTTCGACACCGACGAGTACGTGATCGAGGGCGTCGAGGCCGGGGCCGCGGGTTTCCTGCTCAAGAGCACTCCGCCGGAGGAGCTCCTGGAGGCCGTGCGCACCGTGTGGCGCGGCGACTCCGTCATCTCCGCCAGCTCCACGCGGAGGCTGTTCGGGCACGTGCGCCCGCTGCTCGGCGGCCCGCCCTCCCCGTCGGCTCCGCTCGGCAGGAGCACCCGCCGCGCCGTGGAGTCGCTGACCCCGCGTGAACAGCAGGTCCTCGTCGCCATGGCGCTCGGGTACACGAACACGGAGATCCGCGAGCGCCTCGTGCTGTCCATGCCCACGGTCAAGACCCACGTCGGCCACGTCCTGGCCAAGACCGGCTCGCGTGACCGGGTCCAGGCGGTGCTGTTCGCGTTCCGCGCCGGGCTGGTGGACCGGGAGGACCTGCTCAGGGAGGCGTGAACCGGCGTGCCCCGGGCTCCGGAGCCGAAGGCCCCGGGCGGTTCTCCCACCACGGTGGGAGCGCGTTCCTCGTTCCCCGGCACGATGCCGTACCCGGGCGTCCGGGTGGAGCCTCCTCGGTGGAAGGAGTTCCATGGACGACATCATCACCACCCACCACCTGACGAAGACCTACGGTTCGCGCACCGTCGTCGAGGACCTCGACCTGAGGGTGCCGCGAGGCTGCGTGTACGGCTTCCTGGGCCCCAACGGTTCGGGCAAGTCCACCACCATGAGGATGCTGCTGTCGCTGGCCCGGCCCAGCCGGGGCGAGATCACCCTCTTCGGACGGCCGATGAACCGGGAGACGCGCCCCGGCCTCCTGCGGGGGATCGGCTCCCTCATCGAGGCGCCTCCCGGATACGGCCACCTGACCGGGCGGGAGAACATGGCGATCGTCCAGCGGATGCTCGGGCTCAGCGACCGACAGGTCTCCCGGGCGGTCGCCACGGTGCGCTTGCAGGAGCACATGGGCAAGCTCGTCCGCGCGTACTCGCTGGGGATGAAGCAGCGCCTGGGCATCGCGATGGCCCTGGCCCGGGAACCGCGCCTGCTCATCCTCGACGAGCCCACCAACGGACTGGACCCCTCGGGTATCGAGGAGATCCGCGAGCTGCTGGTGTCGCTGGCGGAGAGCGGTATCACGGTCATGGTCTCCAGCCACCTGCTCGACGAGATCGACAGGATGGCGTCGGTCCTGGGCATCCTCGGCCAGGGACGGCTGATCTTCCAGGGCACGCGGACCGAGCTGTTCGACCGCAGCGTGCCGGACCTGCTCGTCGACACCCCCGAACCCGGACGGGCCCTGTCCCTGGGCGTTCCCGCCGTGCGCGCGGAGCGGGGCGTGCGCCTGTCCGGGTTCGGCGACCACGACACGGCCGACCTCGTGCGGCGGCTCGTCGAGGGCGGAGTGCCGATCCACGGGGTGCGGCGTGTCCAGCAGTCCCTGGAGGAGGTCTTCATGGACCTCACCGGCCGCGAGGGGCTGCTGTGACGCTGACGGCGGTGAGCCTCGAACTACGCAAGACGCGCAGGCTCCGGGTCGTGGCGGTGTGCGCGGCCATGGTGGCCGCGGTCGTCGCCCTGACATGCGCGAACCTGATGTCCGACTCCGCGCGGGCCGGTTTCGACGATCCGGACTCCCAGCCGTGGGAGGGCCTGCTCATGAGCTACGTCATGGTGTCGGCCATGACCTCTCCCCTCCTGATCGCGGTGCTCGCCAGCAGGCAGGTCGACATCGAGCACCAGGGCCAGGGCTGGGTGCTCTCGCAGGTGGCCGGGTTCAGTCCGGGACGGCTGTGCCGCGCCAAGGTCGCGGTGCTGGGGCTGCTGTTGGCGATCGCGGTGTGCGTCCAGACGGCCCTGGTCGTCGCGGCGGGCCTGGCGGCCGGGATCACCGTGCCGCCGCCCCTCGGAGAGTGGGTCCAGTACGCCGCCGGCCTGCTCCTGGTGGACCTGGCGCTGCTGTGCCTGCACGTGCTGCTGGCCGCCCGCGTGGAGAACCAGCTCGTCGGGATGGGCGCCGGGCTGCTCGGCGCGTTCTGCGGGGTGTACTCCCTGCTGATGCCACAGGCCCTGGCACGCGCGCTGCCCTGGGGGTACTACGCGGTCGTCTCCCCCCTGGGGACGGGCGACGACGGCTTCCAGGCTGTCACCCCCGGGTACGGCTGGCTGGCCGGGTTCCTGGTGGTCGTGGCGGTCCTGGCCGCCGCGGCCAGCCACCGCTTCGACCGGACGGAGGCGTGATGGGGATGGTCCTCGCCGAACTCACCAAACTGCGCCGCTCGTCCCTGTGGATCGTGGCCGTGGCGCTGCCGCTGCTCGCGGTCATCGCGGGGACCGTGAACTACGGCGCCAACCAGGGGGCACTCACGGCGGGATGGGCCTCCTACTGGTCACAGGTCGTGATCTTCTACGGAATGCTGTTCATGTCGATGGGGATCGCGGTGATGGCGTCGGCCGCATGGCGCATGGAGCACCGCGGCCACAACTGGAACCTGCTGATGGCCACGCCCGCCCGGGCCTTCGCGATCATCGGCGCCAAACTCGCCGCACTCGCCCTGATGGCCGTGGTCATGCAGCTCGTCCTGCTTCTGCTGGTGGCCCCGGCCGGGAGGCTCGTCCTGGGTCTGGAGGGCTGGCTGCCCTGGCCCAGCGGCGCCGCGGCCCTGCTGGGTGTCGTCGCCGCGCTACCGGTCATCGCGCTGCAATCCCTGCTGTCGATGCTGATCCGCTCCTTCGCCGCGCCCGTCGCCCTCGGCCTCCTGGGCTGCGTCACCGGGGTCGGTGTCCTCTACTCCGGATCCGGCGGAGTGGTCTCCTACCTCCTGCCCCAAGCCCTGGTCACCACGTCGCTCAGCCTCGGCAGCACGGCCGTCGCCGGCGCGGGGGCCCTCGACCTGTCGGCGGCGGCCGCCGTCGTGCTCGCCGCGGCCTCGTTCACCCTCGCCCTGTGGGGCCTCGCCGCGATGGTGCTGAGCCGCGGGGACGTGCGCTGAGGTCTCGTCCCGAAGGACACGGAAGCGACCGGCCGGGCACGGGGCCCGGCCGGTCGTCACCGCGGAGGGCGGGTGGGCGCTCCGGCTCCCGGCCGCCTCAGCCGGGAGCCGGGGCCGGGTCAGGGACGGCCCGGCGGGGTGCCGCGGCGAAGGTCCAGCCACAGCACCTGCGGGTCGTGGTCGCTGACCTGGTCGTGGAACTCGGAGTTGAGCCGCGCGATGTCGTAGTCGACCCTGCCCGCGAGCGCCTGGTTGACCAGGATGTGGTCCAGGGCCTGGGAGTTGCCGTCGTAGACGTAGTTGTAGCGCTCCTGCCCGGGCAGGTCCGCCATCGGGTTGTACAGCGGGCCGTCCGAGGTGAGGGTCTCCAGGGTCGGCGAGAACTGGAAGTCGTTCAGGTCGCCCATGACCACCAGGTTGGCCTCCGGGTCCACGGCCAGCAGTTCCTCGGCGAACTCGCGGACGAGTTCGGCCTGGGCGCCCCGCTGGGCCTCGCTGGTGCGGTCCGGCGGCTGGTTGACCCCGTGCAGCGACTGGTCGCCGCCCTTGGAGTTGAAGTGGTTGGTGACCACGTAGACGTCGCGGTTCAGGGCGCGGAAATGGCCGACCAACGGTTTGCGGCTGGACTCCCAGGCCTCGTCCTCGGGGCTGATACGGCCCGGGGACACCGACAGCTCGGCGCCGCGCCCGCCCTCCACGGCCTCCACGGCGGTGGTGGCGTCGCCGCCCTCCCGGTCCACGAACCGCACGCGCGCGGGGTCGAACAGGAACGCGTTGCGGATGTTGCCGCCCGGCTGCCCTCCGTCCTGCTTGTCCTCCGGGCTGATCTGCCGCCACTCGTAGGCGGGGCCGCCCCGTGCCTCGACGGCCTCCACCAGCCGGTCCAGGGTGACGTCGGCGTCCACGACACCGTCGTCGGTCGGGCCGGTGCTGTCCTGGATCTCCTCCAGCCCGATGATGTCGGGCGAGTTCAGGTACCCGACGATCCCCGAGGCCAGCTCGTCGTACTTGGCCTGGTCGTCCTGCCCGCCGAGGTTCTCCACGTTGTAGGTGGCGACGCTGACCTCGTACCGCTTCGAGTCGCGGACGCCGGTGCGCTCCAGGCCGCCCGGCACGTGCTCGCCCAGGGTGGTGGCACGGACCAGGTAGCCGCCGAACCGGCTGTAGTAGACGGGGCCCTCGGTGACCCCGGACAGGGTGTCGCCCACGTTGGCGTCGGGGAACGGGTGCCGTGCGTCGTCCAGCAGCGACTCGATCTTGACCCGGCCCGAGTTGGGCTGGTCGTAGGCCCCGTAGCGGGTGCCGCCGTTGGCGGTGGGGTTCTGCCCGGGCTTGGTGGTCACCCAGAGGGCGGAGTAGGCGTCGGTGGCGCCGACCACGGGAGCGTCCTCCACCCGGACGAGCATGTGCTCGTGCGCGGCCCAGAAGTCCAGGGCGTAGGTGTCCGGCTCCAGTTCCAGGCCGGTGATGTCACCGCCGGGCTCGGGCGCGTACGCCTCGGGGACGGCGTCCTCGTCCAGCAGGACGGAGGAGGGCGGTTCGTTGCCGGAGGACAGGACGGTCCAGCGGGCCCGGTCCAGCTGGGTGATGCTCTGCGCTCCGGAGGAGGGCCGGTACTCGCTGACCCGTCCCGCGGTCAGGACCTCGTCGCCCACGGCCACGTCGGGGGTGGTGGAACCGGTGAAGACGAACAGCGCCTCGCTGGTGCGCGGGTCGCCGTCGCCATCGGTGTCCTGGAACCAGAAGCCCCGGGCGCCGCCGAAGGCGTTGACCGCCGTGACCACGCCGGGCAGCCCTGTGACCCGCTGTCCCGCGTGGGGGGAGGTGCGGGTGGTGCCCTGGACGTCGTGGACGCGCAGGTCGCCGGGCTCGACCGGCTCCTCGGGGTCGCCGCCGCCGTCGTCGCCGCCGCCGTCCCCGGGGGTCTCGCCCGCCGTGTTGGTGGGGGTGGGGACTCCGGCGGTGAAGTCGGCCGCGTTGTCGCCCGTGTCCGAGAGGTCGGCGTCGCGTGCGGCGGAGGTGGTGTTGCTCAGCCCGGGGGCGGGCGCGCCGGCGTGGATGTCGGCGTCACCGTATCCGACGAGGTCGACGACGTTCCCGTCCTCGGCGCACGCGGGGGCGGTGCGGCAGGTGACGGGATCGGTGCCGCGCACGAGCAGCACGGAACCGGCTGTCGCGGACATGCTGGTGCTTCCGGTGGCGTCGGGTGCGGGTAGTTCGACGCTGCCGCCGTCGCCCGCCGACTGGCGCACCAGGTAGTGCTCTCCGCCGCCGATCTCGCCGCCCAGCACCGTGACCTGTACCCGGGTGGACGGTCCGGGGCTGGCGGGCAGGTACTGCACGCTCCAGCCGTCGAGGGGGACCGCCTCACCGGTGGGGTTGCCCAGTTCGACGAAGTCGTTGCGCAGGTCGGCGCCGCTGTTGCCGCCTCCGCCGTACACCTCGCTGATCACTGGGGCCGTGGTGTCGGCGAGGGCGGCCGGTACCGCTCCGAGGCCGGCGCCCAGGAGCACCGCCGCCGCGGCGGACGTGGACGCGATCAGGCGTCCGGGTCGATTGGGGGACACATCTTCTCCGGACGTGACTGGGGGTCGGGGGTGCACATCATGGCCTCTGCGGATGTCCGACCGAAAGAGAGGGCGTGAAAAGGAGGCGAAGCGGACCGCGGTTAGGCGGATCCGACGAACGACCGCACGACGCCCTCCCGTGTGATCCTCCAAGACGCGTCCGGTGGCGTGCCCCGGCGCCGCGTGCCCCGGCCCGGCGGCCGGGGCACGCGCCTCCCCGCTACAGCCGGGGATCGACCGGTTCCGACTCCAGGGCCAGGGCCGCGAACACCGGCTCGTGCACGCGCCACAGCGGCTCGCTCCGGGCGTGCCGGGCCAGTGCCTCCAGGCCCAGCTTGTGCTCGCGCATGGCCAGGCTGCTCTTACGGCCCACGTTGCGGTCCTTGAGGACCGCCATCCGCTCCGGGTCCGTGTAGTCGGCACCGTAGACGAGGCGCAGGTACTCGGGTCCGCGCACCTTCAGCCCCGGCTGGGCCAGGCCCTTGCGGCCCCTGGCGCGGGCGCCCAGGATCGGCTTGACCACCATCCCCTCGCCGCCCGCGGAGACCAGATCGGCCCACCAGCCGACGGCCGAGGCCTGTGCGGACGGATCGGTGGTGTCCACGACCCGGTAGCGGGTGGAGTGGACCAGGCCGCTCACCTCGGCGAGCCGCTCGGCGATCGCCATGTGCCACAGGTGGTCGGCGTCCCCGTACTCCCGCCCCTCCGAGGCCAGGACCATGAACGGCGCGTACCGGAGCCCGGCCGTGCCGTCGGTGTCCCAGGAGTAGCGCCGGTAGACCCGGCTGAACCCCTCCACCTGCTCCGTGCGGCGCGCCACCTTGTCCGCCAGCCCTTCCACGGGCACACCGCGCCCGGCCGCGGCGGCGAGTGCGAGCCCGGCGGCGGGCAGGGCGGCCCGGGCGGCGGCGCCCACCGACGCGTACTGCTCACGGATCAGCGACCGGGCCTTGGCCGACCATGGCAGCATCTCTCCGTCCAGGGCGATCCAGTCGGTGCCCAGCCGGTCCCACAGTCCGGCCTCGGTGACCGCCTGACGCAACCGGTCCACGACCTCCGCCTGGAGCTCCGGGTCGTTGAAGAACGGCCGCCCCGTCCGGGTGTAGACGGTGCCCAGCTCGCCGGGGACGAACCGGCGCTCGGCGGCCTCCGCGTCCCGGCACAGCACGGCCACCGCACGCGACCCCATGTGCTTCTCCTCGCACACGGCCTCGCCGATCCCGGCCCCCCGGAAGTAGGCGAACGCCTCGTTCGGGTGCTCCAGCAGGCCGGGGTCCGCCGAGGTCCGCGCCGGTGCCATGGTCGGCGGCAGGTACAGCAGCCAGCGCGGATCGACGGCGAACCTGCTCATGACCTCCAGCGCGGCCAGAGTGCTGCCTCCGTCGGTGCGCACGGTTCCGTGCTCGGTCTCCACGAACATGCCGGGCTGGAGGTCGCCGACACCGACGTCGGTGATGTCCACGGCGGAGTCGGGGCGCTTCTCCGCGCCGTCCGCCGCCTTCGCCGACAACGGCCTGGCGGGCTCGTACCAGGTACGGCGGGCGTCCACCTCGGCCAGCTCCCGCTCCGGGTAGCGCAGGGCGGTGAGCTTGCCGCCGAACACGCAGCCGGTGTCCAGGCAGATGGTGTTGTTGAGCCACTCGGCCTTGACCGTGGGGGTGTGCCCGTAGACCACGGCCGCCCTGCCCCGGTACTCGCGCGCCCACGGCAGCCGCACCGGGAGCCCGTACTCGTCGGTCTCCCCGGTGGTGTCGCCGTACAGGGCGAAGGATCGTACTCGGCCGGAGGCCCGCCCCTGGTACTCCTCCTTGAGCCCGGCGTGCGCGACGACCAGCCTGCCCCCGTCCAGGACGAGGTGGCTGACCAGGCCGTCGCAGAAGTCGAGCACGCTCTCGCGGAACTCCTCGCTCTCCCGGCCCAGCTGCTCCATGGTCTCGGCGAGGCCGTGCGTGTGCCGCGCCTTGGCCCCCTTGAGCACCCGGACGAGCTTGTTCTCGTGGTTGCCGGGCACGCAGAGGGCGTCGCCGTCGGCGACCATTCCCATGACCAGGCGCAGCACGCCGGGGCTGTCGGGCCCCCGGTCCACGAGGTCACCGACGAACACCGCTGTGCGTCCCTCGGGGTGGCGGGCACCGGTCGGGCGTCCCCGGTCGTCGCGGGAGAGCTCGTAGCCGAGGCCTTCGAGCAGATCCTCCAACTCCTCACGGCAGCCGTGCACGTCGCCGACGATGTCGAACGGACCGGTGAGCTCCCTCTTGTCCGGCCAGGCGCGCTCCAGATCGACGGTGGCACCGTCGATCTCGCCTTGGCCCTTGAGCACGTACACCCTGCGGAAGCCCTCACGGGACAGCCGTTTGACGCCCTGCCGGAGGTCGCGCCGCTGCCGCCGGATGACGTGGTCGCCGAAGTCGCGGTCGGGCCGGTCGCGGTTGCGCTCCTTGGCCAGGGCCTCGGGGACGTCCAGCACGATCGCGGTGGACAGCACGTCGTTGTCCTTGGCGATGCGCACCAGCTGTGCCCGCGCCCCGCCCTGCACGTTGGTGGCGTCCACGACGGTGAGCAGCCCCCGGCGCAGCCGGATGTCCACGATGGTGTGCAGCAGCGAGAACGCGTCGGCGCTGGCGGACTGGTCGTTCTCGTCGTCGCTGACCAGGCCGCGGCAGTAGTCGGAGCTGATCACCTGCGTGGGCTTGAAGTGTCTGGCGGCGAAGGTGGACTTGCCGGACCCGGACGCCCCGATCAGCACGACGAGCCCCATCTCGGGCACGCCGAGCACGCGCGGCGCTACGGCCTCGGCCTTCTCGGTCGCACTCAATTGGTGAAGACTCCCATCTGGGTCGGGGCACCGGTTTCGGGGTGTTCGGGCCCGACCGGCAGGTAGCGGACGCGGTAGCCGTGCTTCTCGGCGACCCTGTCCGCCCACTGGGTGAACTCGGCGCGTGTCCACTCGAAGCGGTGGTCGCTGTGCCGGAGGGAGCCCTCCTCCAGACCTTCGTAGTGGGCGTTGTACTCGGCGTTGGGCGTGGTGACCACGACTACGCGGGGACGGGCCGCGCCGAACACGCTCTCCTCCATCGCGGGCAGCCTCGACGGGTCGATGTGCTCGACCACCTCCATCAGGACGGCGGCGTCGTGTCCGGAGAACCGCTTGTCGCGGTAGACCACCGAGCCCACGAGCAGCTCCGGCCTCGAAAGACCGGTCCCCTCACGGTCGCGGGCCCCGCGTGTGTCGACGAACAGGGGCTGGTGACGCTTGCGCCCGCCCGGATCGCAGCCCTTGCAAAGCCTGCGGTGGGCGCGTTCGAGGCTGACGACGCTGACGTCCACACCGGTGATCCGGCCCAGGGCGGGCTCGGTGGCCAACCGCTCCAGCAGCTGTCCCGAGCCGCAGCCCAGGTCGACGACGCTGGTGGCGTTCTCGGCGCGCAGCACCGCCGTGACCGCGCCGGCGCGCTGCTCGGCCAGACTGGGTTCGCGCTCCTCGCGCGGCGGCGCCGTGGAGGCCTCCTCGACCCCGGGGTCGTCCTCGCCCTCGTCGTCACCGAGGCCGTCGGCCTCGGCGAGGCGTGCCAGCGCGGTCCGTACGTAGCTGTCGCGCCGGTTGAGGTAGCGGCGGGTGATCCAGGTGCGCTCGGGGTGCCCGGCGAGCCAGCCGGTCTCGGCGGCGACCGCTCCGTCGGTCTCCGCGTCCCCCTCGCCCCGGGAGGTCCCGCCGTTCCCCGTGCCGGCCGCCCCCGTGGGCAGGCCGCCCGCTCGCAGGAGCTTGTCGACCTCGCTCCGGTCCACCCAGTAGTGCTTGTTGCCGTCCATGGCGGGCAACAGCACGTACAGGTGGCTGAGCGCCTCGGACAGGCGCAGGACGCCGGTGAGGGTGAGCGACAGGTAGTGCGAGTCGCCCCACCCTGGCAGCCCGGGGTCGAGCGGGACCGGTTCGGCCTCCACCGTCCAGCCCAGGGGCTCGAAGAGGGCACGGGCGCGGTCGGCACCGGCCCGGCAGGGCACCGCGGGCATGCGCAGCTCCAGTGGGATCGGCGTGCGCGCAACCTCGGGACGCTGGTTGCAGACGCCCCTGAGCGCGGACCGCATCACCCGGCCCAGCGCCACCGTGAACAGCGACGACGTCGCGTAGGGACGGTCGTTGACGTACTGGGAGAGAGCGAAGTCGGGGGTGCTCACCGACGTGCGCGTACGCAACAGCGCCTGCGCGTCGACGTCCAGCAGCAGCGCCGCGGTGCAGCGCTCCCCGGTGGCCTCGGGATAGAAGACATGCGCGGTTCCGAAGGACTGCTCGAAGCTCTGCGCTCTGTCGGGATGCTTGTGCAGCAGAAAACCGAGGTCCGTCGCTGGATTCGCCGTGGTCGTGATCGTCAGTAGCACCCGTGCATTGTGTCCGAGTGTCCGTCCGCCTGGCGAGGGTTTTTCGGTCGACCGGCGCCCTCTCTCACCTCCGGGCAGCCCCTTCCGCCCCGGGGCCGGCTCTCAGAGGCGGTACGGGCCGTCGGGGGCCCTGCCCGGGTCCACCCCCAGTTCGGCCATGGCGCGGCCCACCTCGGTGGAGGCGCCGCCGAAGAACGACCACGGTACGTCGCAGCGCAGAGCGCCCACGGAGGACAGGTGCCAGCGCGCCGCCTCGGTTATCCCGGCCTGGTGGAAGGCCCACCCGAACAGGTGGTGCGCCTGCGCGTCCCGGAGGTGGGGCACGGCTCGGGCGACCCAGTCGCGGGCGAAGGAGAACAGCTCCTGGGCGGCTTCACCGTGCAGGCGTCCCGTGGCCATGTCCACGATGAAGCCCATACTGCCCGCCGCGCTCAGCCGTTCGCGCTCGCCGCGCAGGTGTTCGGCGTGCGCCAGCGCGAGCACGGCGGGCAGCGGGCTGCCGGCGGGGGCCGTGTCGGCGACGGAGCCCGCGAAGGCGAACATCTCCTCGGTGGCGCCGGGCTCGACGGGTTTGCCCGGGGGCGGGCTGAGGGCCCGGACACGGGTCATGTGGGCGGGGAACAGGTGGGGAGCCCGGGCGATGAGCTCGCGCCAGATCCGGTCCTTGACCTTGCGGCCGGCGAGCATCCTCAGCGCCACGGTCTGGAGCCCCTCCCAGGGCGCCGCGTCGTCGGGCCGCAGAGCCACCGCGGCCTTCAGGGCGTCCTGGGCCTCGTGCAGGGCGGCGAAGACCGCCTTGCGCTCGGCCCTGGCGGCCCCGGCGGACCTGTCCGGGACCCGTGCCAGCAGTGTGTGGCCCAGCCACAGCACGGCGTCGGCCCGGTCGGCGCCGCCCTTGACGAGCGCGGCGATGTCCTCGGGGCGGCCCGCCGCGGCCCTGCCCAGCTCCGAGACCCGCAGCACACGGGTCTCCGGGTCCTCCCGGCTCTCCACCAGAAGTGGCAGACCCGCGTCGACGTCGCCCTCGCGCACCGCCTCGCACGCGATCCGCAGCACCGGATCGGCACCGAAGGCCTCCGGTACCAGGGACGCCCCGATGTCGGCGCCGCGCGACGCCCTGCCTGGTCTACGTCGGAATCGCCACATATCAGCAGAGCCTAGCTCCCCGCGGACACCCCGTCCCTCCGCTCGGCCTCGGGCGCGGGCCCCGCCGTGTCCGCTCTCCCGGCGATCCGGTGGCCGACCGCCTGGAGAGCGATGAGCGCGATACCCAGCACCGATCCGGCCAGGACGAACCAGCCCGGGTCCACGGAGACCGACAGCGCCCACCGGGACAGGCTGCTCCACTCGGGGGCGACCATGACCAGCGCGGCGGCCAGGACGAGGGCGAGCCTCTCCCCCAGCATGGTGCGGCGCAGGAAGTGGCCCTCGATCGCGATCGCCGCCGCGGCGAGTGCGACACAGCCGCTGACCACCGCTGTGACCAGGTCCGTCACCGGCCCGTCGATGGCCATCAGCGCCGTGTAGGCCATCAGCATGGGGATGAGGTACAGGCCCTTGGCGAATTTCCACGCGGACAGGCCCGCCCGCATCGGCTTGGCGTTGGCGATACCCGCGGCGGCGAACGCGGCGAAGGCCACCGGCGGCGTCACGTTGGAGTCCTGGCTGTACCAGTACACGATCATGTGCGCGACGATCACGGCCAGCCCCAGCTCCTGTAGGGCCGGGACCGCCAGGACCGCCAGAACGACGTAGGCGGCGGTGACGGGCAGGCCGATACCCATGATGAGCGACGTGAGCGCGACCATGAGCAGGGTCAGCAGCAGGCTGCCCGCGAACGCGTTGACCAGGACGTCGGACAGCACCAGGCCCAGCCCGGTCAGGCCGACCATGCCGACGATGACGCCCGCCACGGCGCAGGCCACCGAAACCGGCATGGTGTTGCGCGCGGCCAGCACGAACACCTCCAGGAAGTCCCGGGGCGACAGGCGGCTCCCGGCACGCAGCATCGCCACGAGGAGCAGGGCGCCGCACGCGTACAGGCCCGCCCGGGTGGGCGGAACGTAGTTGAGCAGCAGGACGATGAGCAGCACCAGCGGGGCGAGGAAGTGCCAGCCCGCGCGCATGACCGCGCGCAGCGTGGGCAGCTCGGACTCCTTGGCGATCCCGACGCCGTACTTGCGCGCCAGGATGTCCACGAACAGGAACATCACGCCGAAGTACATCAGCGCCGGGATGATGGCGACCTTGACGATGTCGACGTAGGGGATGCCGGTGCGCTCGGCCATGATGAACGCGCCCGCGCCCATGATGGGCGGCAGGATCTGGCCGCCGGTGGAGGCCGCCGCCTCCACTCCCGCCGCGTCGTGCTTCCTGTAGCCGACCTTGCGCATCAGCGGGATGGTGAACGGCCCGGTGCTGACCACGTTGGCGATGGCGCTGCCGGACACCGAACCCATCAGGGCGCTGCCCAGCACCGCTCCCTTGGCGGGGCCGCCGACCATGCGCCCGGTGAGCACGTAGGCCAGGCCGACGAAGAAGTTGCCGCCCCCGGTCTTGGACAGCAGCGCACCGAACAGGATGAACACGAACACGAAGGTGACGACCACCCCGAGGGTGAGGCCGTAGATGCCGTCGCCCAGGTAGCTGTGCGTGGCGATGCGCTGGATAGTGGCACCGGAGTGCCCGAACTGGCCGGGGATGAGGGGGCCGATCCACGCGTAGAGGATGAACGCGGCCACCATCACGACCATGACCATGCCGACCGCGCGGCGCGTCGCCTCCAGCAGGAGGACGATCGCGGTCAGGCCCATGATCCAGTCGGTGTCGGTGTAGGCGCCCGCCCGGGAGGCCAGCTCGTCCTGGAAGACCATCGGGTAGAAGCTGACCACCACGGTGGCGGCGATCAGCACCAGGTCGAGCACCAGCGCGGGGGCCGAGCGGCCGGCCCTGCCGGGCAGGACCGGTTTGGCCAGGAACACCAGCACCATGACGAACATCAGGTGGATGAGTCGCTGCTGGGCGGCGTCGAGGCCGGCGCGGAGCGCGACGTAGAGCTGGAAGAGGGTCAGGGCCGCGGCGATGACCAGGACCACGGCGCCGATGACGGAGGCCGTGCGTCCCTCGCCCCAGCGTTCGACGGCGATCCGCTGCCAGATCGGGTCCGTCGGCCCCTCCTTCTCACCCTCCACGTCGGGGAGCTCGTCGACGGGTTCGCCGCCCCTCCCGCGAAGGCCGGAGTCGTCGGAAGCCTCGGCGGAAGGGGTGTTGCCCCGCGTCCGAAACGGGTTCTCAGCCATGCTTCTTCCTCGGTTGGTCTCGGCGGGGCCGAACGGCGGGCGGCCGACGGGTCGGCGCGCGGGAACCGGACGGCGGGGGTCTGGGATCAGCACCCCGGTTCGGGGGTACCGCCCAACAGCAGGTGGAGGGTGGAGGCCCGGACCGGTTCGACGGCCACCGGGCGGGCGGCCAGGCACGGGGACAGCCGCACCTCGCCTTCGGAGGTCCGGATCCGGTGGTCGACGACGGGGGCGCCGACCCGGATGACCAGCTCCGTGCCGATGTCGCGGCCGATCCCCTCGATGACCCACCACTCGCCGTCGGCGTGGCCGGTCCCCTCGCCGGGAATGTGCCCCATACCCGCGCCGAACTGGCGGATCCGGGTGGACTCGACGACCAGGTGACCGTCGCTGACCTCGATCTCCTCCTCGATCGGCAGTCCGTCGATGGAGTGGACGTAGGCGATGGTGAACCGTGCGTCCTCGCCCAGGGGCAGGTGGCCGACCGTGTCCCCCTCGTCGCTCAGCCGGAGAGCGGGCCGGACGGGCAGCAGCAGAGCGGTGAGGACCGCGGCCAGGGCCGTGCCGCACAGGACCAGCACCGCGGTCCGCGGGCGCCGGGCGGTGCCCCCGGCGCCCGCGGACCGCTGGCCGCTCACCGCGGAACGTTCCGCGAACACGACCTAGGGACGCAGGTCCTCGGGGACCTCGACGCCCTGCTCCTCGTAGAAGCGGAGGGCGCCGGGGTGCACCGGGACGGGGCTGTTGACGATGGTCTCGGGGACCAGGTACTCCTCGCCCGGGGCGTACACGTCAAGGACCTGGTCCATGTGCTCGAACATGGCCGAGGTGATGTCGTAGGCCTGGTCCTCATTGAACTCACCGGTCACGACCAGGGCGTTCCACACCGCGATGGTGGGTACGTCCTCGTCCACGCCCGGGTAGGTGCCGGCCTCGATGGTGTGCTCGGTGTAGCCGCCGTAGCCGCTGACGACCGCGGAGCGCTCGTCGTCGCACAGCGGGATGATGTGGATGTCGTCGGTGGTACCGAGCTCGGTGATACCGGCGTGGCCCTCGCCGACCACCCAGGATCCCGCGTCCAGCTGGTTGTTCTGCAACGCGCTGGCGGTCTCCGCGTAGCCGAGCTGGTCCATCTCTACCTCGGTGGAGGCGATCTCCAGGGACTTGAAGACCTGTCTGGTCGTGGCCTCGTTGCCGCTGCCGACGTCGCCGATGGAGTAGCGGTTGTCGACCACGTCGGAGAAGCACTCGAAGCCCTTGTCCTGGGCGATGGAGTCCAGGGTCACCGCGTGGAAGACGTTGGGGTAGAGCACGGCCAGCGAGTAGGTCTGGACCGGAGCGCCCTCGAAGTCGGCCATACCGGTGGCGGCCTGGTCGGCGGCGTCGCCCTGGACGATGCCCAGGTGGCCGCTGCCGGTGTTGAGCAGGCGGATGTTCTCCACGGAGGCGCCGGTGGCCTCGACCGAGCCGGTCTGGCCTTCGAGGTTGTCGCCGATGATGGTGCTCAGCGCACCACCGATCGGGTAGTACACGCCCGCGGTGCCGCCGGTGACGATGCTGAGCTGGTTCTGGACGGGACCACCGCCGATCTCGACGTCCTCGTCACCACCGGACTCCGCTGGCTGGGCGCAGCTGCTGAGCAGCAGCGTGCTGAGGGGGATGGCGGCCAGGTACAGCGTCGAACGTCGCATGGTCGGGGGTCCTCTCGGGGGGTTGGCGGGGGGCGTGTTCAGAGCGGGGAGCGAACAAGCGCTCCGACCAGGCATGGATGTGGCGTCCACCACTCTGCTGTCAGCAACGTAATGGTCATCGCGACGAAACCCGTAGCCTTCCGCGCCGGATTTGAGCTTCCCCTGAGGTTTCGCCCTCCTTGCTATCGTTCTGCCATGGTGCGGCCCCTCGCCCGGTGGCTGGGGACGGTCTCCGGAGCCCTTCTCACGGTCCTGGCCACCGCCTCCCTGCTCACCTGGTCACAGCCACGAACTCCCGAGCCCCTCGACCTGTCCGTAGGAACCGGCGGTACCGGCGGGGTGTACCACGTCTACGGTGCCGGCCTGGGGCAGGCCGCGACCGCCTACCCCGGCACCGAGATCGTCGCGCTCACCACGGCCGCGAGCGTGGAGAACAACCGCATGGTCGCGTCCGGGAGACTGGACGCCGCCTTCACCCTCGCCGACGTCGCCGCGCTCGCCGTCGCGGGCGATCCCCCCTTCGGCGAGCCGCTGCCCGTCTCGGCGATCGCGCGCCTGTACGACAACCACACCCACCTGGTGGTGCGCGCGGACTCCCCGTACGAGACCGTCTCCGACCTGGCCGGGAGCACCGTGTCCGTGGGAGCGCGCGACTCGGGCACCGAGATGATGGCCGAGCGGCTCCTGGACCTGGTGGGGCTGGAGGAGGCCGCGCCCGGCACCCGGACCGACGGCGTGACCCGGTTGCAACTGCCCATCGGCGCCTCGGCCCGCGCCCTGGAGGAGGGGCGGATCGACGCGTTCTTCTGGTCGGGGGGACTGCCCACCCAGGCCGTCTCCGACCTGGCCGAGCGCACCCCCATCCGGCTGGTGGACCTGGCCGACCACGTCCCGGAGCTGACCGGGAGGTACGGCGAGTACTTCTCCGAACTGCCGGTGCCGACCGGCACCTACCCCGACGTGCCCGCCGTGCGCACCATCGGCGTGCCGAGCCTGCTGGTGGTCAACGCCTCCATGTCCGACGACGTGGCCCGGAAGCTGACCCGGCTGCTGTTCGACTCACGTACGGAACTCGCGCGGTTCCACCCGGTGGCACTGCACCTGCACCCGCGCTCGGCGATCGCCACCCTGCCGGTACCGCTGCACCCGGGGGCGGCCGACTACTACCGCGAGGTCAAGTACGCCAACGACGACCGGGGCGGGGGCCGGGGCGGCTGACCCGGGACCGCCGGCCGTCGCGGGGCCGGGGCTGCCGGGGTCACACCGGAAGGCGGATCCGCGCGTCGATCCCGTGCGGTGTCGCGGGCCGCAGCGACAGACGGGCCCCCTGGAGCTCCAGCAGGGTGACGACGATGGACAGCCCGAGCCCGGAGCCGCCCACCCCGTCGTGCCCGTCCCGCCAGAACGGCCGGGCGGCCTGGTCCAGCTGGCTTCCGGGCAGCCCGGGTCCGTCGTCCACCACGTGCACGTCCACGTACCCGGACCCGTCCGGTTCCTCCTCCACCCGCTGCGTGCGCACCGTGATCCGCACACCCGGCCCGCCGAACTTCAGGGCGTTGTCGATGAGCGCGTCCAGCGCCTGGTCCAGGGTGCCCTCCACGCAGCGGACCCGCACCCCCGCGTCGCCCTCGCAGACCAGGACGGCCCCCGCGCGTTCGGCGATCGGCGCCCAGGAGACCACGCGGTCCTCGGCGACCTCCGCGACGTCCTCCCAGACCATGGAGTGCTCGGTGTCCTCGGTACGGGCCAGGGTGAGCAGGCTGTCGCAGATCCGGGTGAGGCGGTCCACCTCGTCCAGCGCCAGCCGGTGCCCCGGGGCGCCCCCGGGGGTCAGGTGGCGGGACAGGGCGTCCACGCGCAGCCGCAGGGCGGCGAGCGGGTTGCGCACCTGGTGGCCCGCGTAGGCCACGAAGGTGCGCTGGCTCTCCAGCATCGAGGTGATGGTGTCCGCCATCTGGTTGAAGGACTCCCCCAGGCGGCGCAGCTCGACCGGGCCAGCGGCGGTGCGCACCCGTGTGTCCAGGCTGCCGCCGCTGACCGCGCGGGTGGCCTCGCCGAGGTCGTCGATGGGTCGCAGCACCCAGCGGGTGAGGGGTCCGGCGGCGGCGATGCCCGCGACCATCAGCGCGGTGACGGCGGCCCAGGCCACGCACCACTGGGCGAGGGTGGCCCGGCGCAGCGACTCCGTGGGCGAGGCTGTGACGGCGGCGCCCACCACCTCACCGGATCGGCCGATGGGCTCGGCGACGATCAGCGGACCGTCCTGCCAGGGGTAGACGACCGTGTCGGCGCCCATCCGGTTGCCGGCGAGCGCCGTCCGGACCGCATCGGGGAACGCGCCGTCGGAGCGGTGGCCGGGTTCCAGGCCGGCGAGGGTGACGCCCTCTCGGGATGCGGCCACGACATCGCCGTCCCGGTCGACGATGACGGCGGTGATGCCGTACAGCTGGTCGTAGGCGGTCAGCTCTCCGGACAGGGTGCCCTCCGTGCCGGTGAGCACGCCGGGTTCGGCGAGTCCGGCGAAGCGTGCGGTGTCGTTGATCCGGTCCAGAAGCATGTCCGAGGTGCCCCGGGCGGCGATGCTCCCGCAGAGGGGCAGGGCCAGCCCGAGGCAGGCCGTGACCAGGAGGGTCACGTACACGGTCAGCACGCGTTGGCGCATCGCGGTGCTCCGAGGGGGCGAGGGGTCAGGGCCGTCGGGCCGCGGCGGCCCTGGGCGTCGTGGCCGGCTCGGCGGAGGCGGCTCCGGACGCGGCCGGGGTGTCGGCCGGGAGCGTGTCCCCGTCCGCCGCCAGCCGGTAGCCGACGCCGCGCACCGTATCGATGAGGCCGGGCACGCCGAGCTTGGAGCGCAAGGTGCCGATGTGCACCTCCAGGGTGCGCAGGGTTCCGGGCCAGGCGGTCTGCCACACCCGCAGGAGCAGGTAGTCGCGGGAGACGACCGTCCCCGCCTCACGGACCAGCGCGACGAGAAGGTCGAACTCCTTGCGGGTGAGCTCGACCGGTCGGCCCCCGCAGGTGACGGCGCGGGTGGCGGGGTCGACCCGCAGCGGCCCCACGGCCAGGGGCGCGTCGGCGCGTCTGCGAGTGCGGCGCAGGACGGCCTCCATCCGCGCGCACAGCTCCTCGATGGCCAGGGGCTTGACGACGTAGTCGTCGGCCCCCGAGCGCAGCCCGCGGACGCGTTCGCGCTGCTGCCCCCTGGCGGTGACCATGATGACGGCCGTGTCGCCGACGTCGTGGCGCTCGCGCATGCGGGCGCACAGCTCGACGCCGTCCATGTCGGGCAGGCCGAGGTCGAGCAGGACGATGTCGGCGGGTGCCGCGGCGAGCGCGCCCTCGGCCGTGCGCACCTGGTCGACCGTGTACCCGTTGGCCTCAAGCGCACCGGCGAGGGCGTCGGCGAGCCGGACGTCGTCCTCGACGAGCAGCACCTTGATCATGGGTTCGCGTCCTTGGGCGTGCGGAGGGGTTGTGGTACCGCACCTTAGGGCATGCCCGCGGACGCCCGCCCTGCCGCGCGGCGCTCCGACGCCCACCGGACGCACCCGCCCCGACCGGACCGTGTTCCCCGGGTACCCCGGGGCCACGGCCGCCGACGTGGCGCCGCACGTGCTCAGGGCCGCGTGATGCCCGCCTCCGGAACGATCTCCGGGGCGCCGTGCTGAATGGCGTCCGCCTCATGGTCGGTGTCCTGCTCCTGCGCGGCGCGCTCGGCTTCGATGCCCTTGCGGTAGTACTCGACCTCGCGCCCGATCTGCTCCTCGTCCCAGCCCAGGCTGACGGAGATCAGTTCGGCGGCCTCCTCCGCGGCGGCGATGCCCCGGTCCCAGGTCTCGAAGGAGATCCTGGTGCGCCGGGACAGCACGTCCTCCAGGTGGCGGGCGCCCTCCGCCTCGGCCGCGTAGACGATCTCGGCGCGCAGGTAGTCGTCGGCGGAGGCGAGCGGGCGGCCGAGGTCGGGGCGTTCCCGGATCAGGTCGAGCAGGTCGTGGATCGATGAGCCGTAGCGGCGCAGCAGGTGGGTGACGCGGGAGACGTGCAGCCCCGAGTCGCGGGCCAGCCGGTACCGCTGGTTGTACAGCGCCCAGTAGCCGTCGGCCCCCACCAGGGGCAGCCGGTCGGTGACCGAGGCCGGGACGCTCCCGCCCAGGCCGTGCGCCACGGCGTCCACCGCGTCCTTGGCCATCACGCGGTAGGTGGTGTACTTGCCCCCGGCGATGAGGACCAGGCCGGGCACGGGGTGGGCGACCGTGTGCTCGCGGGAGAGCTTGGAGGTCTCCTCCGACTCCCCCGACAGCAGCGGGCGCAGGCCCGCGTACACGCCCTCCACGTCGTCCCTGCCCAGGGGTGTGCGCAGCACCTGGTTGACGTGGTCGAGGACGTAGTCGATGTCGGCGCGGCTGGCGGCCGGGTTCTCCTTGTCCAGGTCCCAGGCGGTGTCGGTGGTGCCGATGATCCAGTGGCGGCCCCAGGGGATGACGAACAGGACGCTCTTCTCGGTGCGCAGGATCATCCCGGAGGAGGCCTGGATGCGGTCGCGCGGCACGACGAGGTGGACGCCCTTGGAGGCGCTGACGTGTATCTGGCCACGGCCGCCGACCATCTCCTGGATGTCGTCGGTCCACACCCCGGCCGCGTTGACCACCTGGCGGGCGCGGATATCCAGCTCCTCGCCGTTCTCCAGGTCGGTGACGGTGGCGCCGACGACGTGCTCGCCCTCGCGCAGGAACCCGACCGCCTGGACGCGGGAGGCGATGCCGGCTCCCAGTCCGGCGGCGGTGCGCAGCACGGTGGTGACGAAGCGGGCGTCGTCGACCTGGCAGTCCCAGTACTGGATGGCTCCGGCCAGCGCGCTGCGTTTGAGCGCGGGGAAGACGCGCAGCGCGCCGGACCTGGTCAGGTGGCGGTGCGCGGGCAGGCCGCGGTTGTTGCGCGAGGTCATGGCCAGGGCGTCGTAGAGGGTGACGCCCGCGCCGATGTAGGCGCGCTCCCAGTGGTGGGCGAACGGGAACAGGAACGGCACCGGGCGGACCAGGTGCGGGGCGATGGTGGTCAGCAGCAGGCCGCGTTCGTGGAGCGCCTCGCGGACCAGTTCGAAGTCGAACTGCTCCAGGTAGCGCAGCCCGCCGTGGATGAGCTTGCTGGAGCGGCTGGAGGTGCCCGACGCGAAGTCGCGTGCCTCGACCAACCCCGTGGACAGGCCGCGGGAGACCGCTTCCAGGGCGATCCCCGCCCCGACGATGCCTCCCCCGACCACGAGGACGTCGAGCTCCCCGTCGGCCATCGACGCGAGCGACTCAGTACGCCCCTTGGATCCCAGCCAGGTGGTAGCCATCCGTCTCCTCCGTCTTGATGGGGTTCCTCCCAGACGCATACCCGTCGCGGGCCCGTGTCCATCGGAGAGGGCCCAGGCTAACCGGACGGCGACGGGGGCACCGGGCGCCCGCGGCCACACCGGCGTGTCACGGGACGCGGTCGCGGGGGCCGCCGAAGGACCCGGGCCGGGCGGGCCCCTCCGGATTGCGCACTGGCCCGCATGGGTAACGGAGTGCGGACCCGGAACGATCCCGACGCCTGGAGGGGCCATGTACCAGCGGCTGGAGCGGAGCCACGGAAACGTCCTCGGCTACGACATCACGGGCAAGATCAGCGAGGACGAGTACAAACGGCTCACCGACGAGCTGCGCGGGAGGATCACCGAGCACGGGAGCGTGCGCCTGCTGGTGCGGACCCACGGCTTCCCCACCGCCGAGCTCTCGGCGTTGGACGACGACCTCCGCTTCGCCAAGGAGCACCTCGGCGACATCGAGCGCTACGCCGTCGTCGGTGACCAGAAGCTGCTCGAACTCCTGGTCAAGGCGAGCGACAAGGCCGTCAGTGCCCAGGCACGGCACTTCGACCCGGAGGACGAGGACGCCGCCTGGACCTGGCTGGAGGAATGACGCCGGCTGTGCGCGGGGCCGTTCGCCGGCCCCGCCGGAGAGGGCCCTCCCGTCAGGTGGCGTCGGCGTAGGCGTGCGCGTAGGCCAGGACGTCGGTGACGTAGGCACCGGAGCGGTTGTACGTCAGGACCGCGGACTCCCAGTCAGCGGCGGTGCTCAGGTCACGGCCGTCCTCGCACAGGTACCGGCCCGCCGAGAGCGCGGCGTCGTCGATGTTGTGCGGATCGGGTTCGCCGCCGGAGAGCGAGCCGCCCCACTCAGCCCACGTGTCGGGGATGAACTGCATCGGACCGATCGCCCGGTCCCACTCGGTGTCACCGTCGTACTGGCCGCCGTCGGTGTCCGGGATGGCCCGGGTCCGGTTGGCGCCGTCCAGCGCGATACCGATGATGTCGACGGTCGTGGCCCCGTCCGGGCCGATCTCACCCCCGGCGTAGGTGCCGTGGTGCGTTTCCACGTACCCGATGCCGGCCAGGGTCGGCCAGGACAGCTGACAGCCGGGAAGCTCCTGGGCCAGCGCAAGCTGGGCACTGGCGTACCCCTCCAGGGCGCGGCGCGGAATACCGGTCGACTCCGACACCTGGTCGAGCCACTCGGCGCTGGGGCGCGAAGCCGTCGGCACGGAGCGCTCGTCGGCGCCCGTCCGCTCGGGCTCCTCGGGCTCGTCCCCGGCCGGGGCCACCTCCGAGCGCTCCGGCGGCCCGGTGAGTTCGTCGTGGGGCGGCGTCTGGATCGTGCCCTCGGGCGGTTCGATGTCCGAAGCACCGGGCGGGGACCACTCGTTGAACGCGCTGGACACCCGGTTGACCAGGAATACCACACCCCCGGTCAACAACAGGCACACCGCGAGCGTGGCGCAGACGGCGACCACGGGACCATGACTTCGGCGCCTTCCGGCACCGGACACACGCCGCTCACCCATAGGTTCCCCATATCGTCAAGAAAACGCCAATCCCAGATCACGCCGCAACCAAAGTACGCGACCGGGCACGGCGCGTGTCCAGTGTCCTGAGGGCAGGATTCCGGACACTCCAGGCACAAACACGAGGACCGCACCGGTAGCTGACGGCACGGCCCTCGATCAAACCCGTGTTCTAACGGTGCGGGTTGACCACGACCTCGACCCGCTGGAACTCCTTGAGGTCGGTGTAGCCGGACGTGGCCATCGTGCGGCGCAGGGCCCCCATGAGGTTCATGGAACCGTCGCTGGTGGAGGCCGGGCCGTGCAGGATCGACTCCAGGTCGCCGATCGTGCCCACCTGGACCCGCTCGCCGCGGGGCAGTTCGCTGTGGTGGGCCTCGCTGCCCCAGTGGTAGCCGCCGCCGGGCGCCTCGGTGGCGCGCGCCAGCGGGGAGCCCACCATGACGGCGTCGGCCCCGCAGGCCAGCGCCTTGGCCATGTCGCCGCTGCCGGTCATACCGCCGTCGGCGATGACGTGCACGTAGCGGCCACCGGACTCGTCCAGGTAGTCGCGGCGAGCCGCGGCCACGTCGCCGACGGCGCTGGCCATCGGCACGGCCACGCCCAGCACGGAGCGGGTGGTGTGCCCTGAGCCGCCGCCGAAGCCGACCAGTACACCGGCGGCACCGGTGCGCATCAGGTGCAGGGCCGCGGTGTAGGTGGCGCAGCCGCCGACCACGACCGGCACGTCCAACTCGTAGATGAACTGCTTGAGGTTGAGCGGTTCGGCGCGGCCGGACACGTGCTCGGCCGAGACCGTGGTGCCGCGGATCACGAAGATGTCCACACCCGCGTCGACGACCGCCTTGTGGTACTGGGCGGTGCGCTGCGGCGACAGCCGGGCGGCGGTGACCAGGCCCGCGTCCCGGATCTCCTCGATCCGGCGGCCGATCAGCTCCTCCTGGATGGGCGCCGCGTAGATCTCCTGGAGCCGCTTCGTGGCGGCGACGTCGTCGAGCTCGCGGATCTCCTCCAACAGTGGCTCCGGGTCCTCGTAACGGGTCCAGAGCCCTTCGAGGTCGAGCACGCCGAGGCCGCCCTTCTCGCCCACGGCCACGACCGTCTTGGGAGAGGCGACGCTGTCCATGGGGCTGACCACCAGCGGCGTCTCGAACCGGTAGGCGTCGATCTGCCAGGCGATGGACACCTCCTCCGGATCCCGCGTCCGCCGGGCAGGCACGATCCCGATCTCGTCGAGCTCATAGGCGCGGCGCCCGTTCTTGCCCAACCCGATCTCCACCTGAGCCAACGTTTCGATCCCCTCTGACGTGCGTCGCCGGATGGTCTACCGGCGCGTTCCCTGCCGCCGAGAGTCTATCCCCGACGCGGAGCCCCGGCCCCTTCCGCGCGCGTCGGGCCGCCCGGGAGGATTCCCGGACGGCCCGACGCGGCGGTACCGCGATGGTGTGCCGTGGCGGTGCTACCGCCGCACGCGCGTGGTCAGCGCGCGTTGTAGTTGGGCGCCTCCACGGTCATCTTGATGTCGTGCGGGTGGCTCTCGCGCAGTCCGGCGCTGGTGATGCGCATCAGCTGACCGCGCTCGCGCAGGTCGGCCACGGTGGGGGTACCGGCGTACCACATGGACTGGTGGAGGCCGCCGACGAGCTGGTGGGCGACCGCCTGGAGCGGTCCGCGGAAGGGCACCTGGCCCTCGATGCCCTCGGGGACCAGCTTGTCCTCGGAGGAGACCTCGGCCTGCGCGTAGCGGTCCTTGGAGAAGGAGCGGCCGCGCATGGCGCCGAGCGAACCCATACCGCGGTAGGCCTTGAACTGCTTGCCGTTGATGAAGATCAGTTCGCCGGGGCTCTCCTCCACGCCAGCCAGGAGGCTGCCGAGCATCACCGTGTTGGCGCCGGCGGCGATGGCCTTGGCGATCTCTCCGGAGTACTGGAGACCGCCGTCGGCGATCATCGGGACGTCGGCCGGACCGCAGGCCTTGGACGCCTCCAGGATGGCGGTGAGCTGCGGGGCGCCCACACCGGCCACGATGCGGGTGGTGCAGATGGAGCCTGGCCCCACACCGACCTTGATGGCGTCGGCTCCGGCGTCGATGAGCAGCTGTGCCCCGGCCCGGGTGGCGACGTTGCCCGCGACGATGTCGGCGCGGGAGTTGGCCTTGAGCTTGGCGATCATGTCGGCGAGTCCGGAGGAGTGACCGTGGGCGGTGTCCACCACGATGAAGTCGACCCCGGCCTCCACGAGCCGCTTGGCGCGCTCCTCGGCCTCGTCGCCCACACCCACGGCGCCGCCGACGACGAGGCGGCCGTCGGCGTCCTTGGTGGCGTCGGGGAACTGCTCGCTCTTGATGAAGTCCTTGACGGTGATCAGGCCGCGCAGGCGGTTCTGGCCGTCGATCAGGGGCAGCTTCTCGACCTTGTACCGGCGCAGGAGGTCGAAGGCCTGCTCGCGGCTGACACCGACGGGGGCGGTGACCAGGCTCTCGGTGGTCATGACGTCGCGGACCAGGCGGTCGCGGTCGTTTTCGAAGCGCATGTCCCGGTTGGTGACGATGCCGACCAGGACGCCGGCGCCGTCGGTGACGGGGACACCGGAGATCCGGTAGTGGGCGCACAGGCGCTCGACGTCGGCGAGGGTGTCCTCGGGCTGACAGGTGACCGGGTCGGTGACCATGCCCGCCTCGGAGCGTTTGACCAGGTCGATCTGGCTGGCCTGGTCATCGGCGGAGAGATTGCGGTGCAGTACGCCCGCGCCGCCCTGACGGGCCATGGCCACGGCCATGCGCGCCTCGGTGACGGTGTCCATCGCGGCGGACAGCAGCGGGATGCTCAGGGTGATGTTCCGGGACAGCTGGGTGACGGTGTCCACCTCACCGGGCTGAAGGTCGGAGTAGGCCGGCACGAGGAGCACGTCGTCGTACGTCAGCCCCGGCGGTAGTAGTTTGTCCCCGTAGTCGCTGTACTCATGGCCCATGACACAACCTCCGCTTTCCCGGCACACCTGCGCGGTATCGCCCCCGCGTGTCGTCTCATCCTAGGTCGTGGCCCGGTGCGTCCCCGGTGGAACGGACTGTTCGACCCGTCACCCCAACCGAAAAGTGACCAGCATCACGGTTTCGGCCACGCCCCCGGCGGATCCTCGAAGGGGCCTTTCCCCTGCAACGGGCACAAGGCACCCGGTTCTTCCCGATGGGGGCACGGATCCGCTGACCGACCGGAGACCGTCCGCGGAGGCGGGTCCGCGGGACGTCCGGGAGGACGCCGCGGAGGCGCTGACGGGCCAGCGGGTCAGGGCGAGGAGCGGTACCCCGTCGGGCCCAGCGCGCGGCAGTAGCCGCGCACGCGCGGGCGGTCGGGACACGGGCGGCGACCGGTACGGAGACGCCCGCCGTGCTCAGGGGAGGAGGCGGTTCGCCACGGCCACCTGCCGAAGCCGAGCAATAGCTCGGTGCTGGGCAACCCGTACCGCTCCTGCCGACATTCCAAGAACATGTCCCGTCTCATCCGCTGTAAGTCCTACGATCACCCTCATGACCAGCAGTCTGCGCTGCTGCTCGGGCAGCTCGTCGAGGAGCTCCCTGGCGCGCTGGGCCTCGATGACCCGCACCGCCGACTCCTCCGGCCCCGGGTCCTCGTCCGGCCGCTCGGGCACGGAGTCGGTGGAGACCATCTCCACCCTGCCGGCCACGCGCAGGGTGTCGGCCACCTTGTGGGCCGCGATCCCGAACACGAAGGCCGCGAACGGACGGCCGCGGTCCTGGTAGCGCGGTATCGCCGAGAGCAGGGCGATACACACCTCCTGAGCCACGTCGTCGGAGTAGTGGGCCAGTCCCGAGACCCGGGCGAGGCGGGCACGGCAGTACCTGACCACCATGGGGCGGACCTCGCGCAGCAGCGAGTCCATGGCCCCGTCGTCCCCCTGAACCGCGAGCGATCCCAGATGGTTCAACCCCGTGTCGCGCGAAGCGGAGTCCGCTTCGCCTTGCGTTCCTGGCCGCTGCGCGGTAACGCCCCCCCGGGCGCCTGCATCCGTCACGCTACGAATGATGCCCCCACCACGGGACCCAACCGCTCAGATTGACAACTACGGAATGGTCACGTTTTGGGAAATTCGCCCGAAAACGCCACGTGTGCCCGGAGGCAACAGGGAACCCGCGTGGTAGTGCGCGAGGGCGGGACACGATCGTGTCCCGCCCTCGAACCGGGCCTCACCGGGCCCGGAAACCGCGGCTTCCGGCGACGGACGGGGGCCGGTACGGAGACCGGCCGCCCACCCGGTGGCTCACCGGCTGCCGACGCCGGTATCAGTGGCCGTGGCCGTGACCGTCGTCTTCCTCCTCCTCGGGCTTGTCCACGACCAGCGCTTCGGTGGTCAGCAGCATGCCCGCGATGGAGGCGGCGTTCTGGACGGCGGAGCGGGAGACCTTGACCGGGTCGATGATGCCCTCGGCGGTCAGGTCGCCGTAGGCGCCGGTCGTGGCGTTGTAGCCGTGACCGACCTCCATCTCCGCCACGCGGTGGGTGACCACGTAGCCCTGGGCGCCCGCGTTCTCGGCGATCCAGCGGGCGGGCTCGACCAGGGCGCGGCGGACGATCGCCACACCGGTGGCCTCCTCGCCGGTCAGGTCGAGGTCGTCCAGTGCGGACACGGCGTGCACCAGGGAGGCGCCGCCACCGGCGACGATGCCCTCCTCGATGGCCGCGCGGGTCGCCGAGATGGCGTCCTCGAGGCGGTGCTTCTTCTCCTTGAGCTCCACCTCGGTGGCCGCGCCCACGCGCAGGACGGACACGCCGCCCGCGAGCTTGGCCAGGCGCTCCTGGAGCTTCTCGCGGTCCCAGTCGGAGTCGCTCGCCTCGATCTCCTTGCGGATCTGGCGAACGCGGTCCTCGACCTCGGACTGCTCACCGGCACCGTCCACGATGGTGGTGGTGTCCTTGGTGACGGTGACACGGCGGGCGCTGCCGAGCGTGTCGACGTCGGCGTTGTCCAGGGTCAGGCCGACCTCTTCGGCGATGACCTGGCCGCCGGTGAGGACGGCGATGTCCTGGAGCATGGCCTTGCGGCGCTCTCCGAAGCCGGGCGCCTTGACCGCGGCGACGTTGAGCGTGCCGCGGATCTTGTTCAGCACCAGGGCGCCCAGTGCGTCGCCCTCGATGTCCTCGGCGATGATGAGCAGCGGCTTCTTGCTCTGGAGAACCTTCTCCAGCAGGGGCAGCAGCTCGTTGAGGTTGCTGATCTTGCCCTGGTGGATCAGGACCAGCGTGTCCTCCAGCACCGCCTCCTGGCGGTCGCCGTCGGTGACGAAGTAGGGCGAGATGTAGCCCTTGTCGAACTGCATGCCCTCGGTGAAGTCCAGGTCCAGACCGAAGGTCGGGGCCTCCTCCACCGTGATGACGCCGTCCTTGCCGACCTTGTCGAACGCCTCGGCGATCATGTCGCCGATCTGGGCGTCCTGGGCGGAGTTGGTCGCGACGTAGGCGATGTCCTCGCGCTCCTCCACGGGGCGGGCGCGCTCCAGCAGGACCTCCGACACCTTGTTGGCGGCGGCGTCGATGCCCTTCTTCAGGGACATCGGGGAAGCGCCGGCGGCCACGGTGCGCAGACCCTCGCGCACGAGGGCCTGGGCGAGCACGGTCGCGGTGGTGGTGCCGTCACCGGCGGCGTCGTTGGTCTTGGTGGCGACCTCCTTGACCAGCTGGGCGCCCAGGTTCTCGTAAGGGTCGTCCAAGTCGATCTCACGGGCGACGGTCACGCCGTCGTTCGTGATGGTGGGGGCACCGAACTTCTTGTCGATGACGACGTTGCGGCCGCGCGGGCCGAGCGTCACCTTCACGGCGTTGGCGAGGCGGTCGACGCCCCGTTCGAGAGCGCGACGGGCGTCGTCCTCGAACTCCAGGATCTTCGGCATATGAATGCTTCCTCTTTGGGCTGGTCAAAAAACGGGCATCCCGCCCGCCCGGCGATATGCCGACCGGTGCGGGATGCGGATGACTCCGAGCCCGGCGATCCGGGCCCCGTCAGGACCTACTTGTCGACGACCGCGAGCAGGTCGCGGGCGGAGAGAACCAGGTACTCCTCGCCGTCGTACTTGACCTCGGTGCCGCCGTACTTGCTGTAGAGGACGACGTCGCCGATGTTCACGTCCAGGGCGACGCGCTTGCCGCTGTCGTCGAGACGGCCGGGGCCCACGGCCAGGACCTCGCCCTCCTGGGGCTTCTCCTTGGCGGTGTCCGGGATGACCAGACCGGAAGCGGTGGTCTGCTCGGCCTCCAGCATCCGGACCACGACGCGGTCCTCCAACGGCTTCAGCACGGTCTTGGTGGCGGTCGACACTGTGTGACCTCCCCCTTCAAGGTTTCGGTGTCCTGTCTGCGACCCGTACTGATGCACGGGCCGACTGCGAAAAAGGGGCGACCACGGCGGCCTGTCGTCGCGGGTGCCAGACCGGCCTCGTCGCGATTAGCACTCTACCCCCGAGAGTGCCAGAATGGAAATGTGACCGTGATCCCCGGTGAGAGGCCCCTCCCAGCCCGGGGCGCCCGGGAACCGGTCGCCCCGGGATCGGCGGAGCTTCGGCCGGACCCGTCCGCGACGGCCGGAGCGACCAGCCTGGGACGCTCTCCGACGACCGCTCTTCGACGCTTGAGGGGAACCCATGCGCGTGCCCGCCTTCGAGGCGCTGCTCACCGACGCGGGCCGGGAGGTGCTTGCGGGGGTGGACCCGAAGGCCGCCGCCCGGGACCGGCTGACCACGGCCTCCCTGCTGCGCGACGACCCGCGCGTGGCGGCCCTCGACCCCGGTCTACCCGCGTCGGAACTGGTAAACGCGGTCCTGACCCAGGTGTTGCTGCGCGAGCGCGGCCGGGCCAAGCTCGGCGAACGCGCGGAGCGGATGTTCTTCACCCCCGACGGCCTGGAGCAGGCCACCCGGCGGGTGGTGGCCGACTACCGCGCGGAGCGGCTGGCGCGGGCCGCCCCTTCCGTCCTGGACGGCGCCGCGGCGGGCGACCTGTGCTGCGGGATCGGCGCGGACCTGCTGGCGCTGGCCGAGCGCGGTGTCCCGGTGGAGGGCGTGGACGCCGACCCGCTGACGGCGGCCGTGGCGCGCGCCAACATCGAGGCCCTCGGGCTGTCCGACCTGGCCCGGATCCGCGAGGGCGACGCCGCTGAGGCCGTACCCGGCCGGTACCCGCTGCTGTTCTGCGACCCGGCCCGGCGGGGCGGGCGTGGCCGGGTGTTCGATCCGGCGGCCTACTCCCCGCCGTGGGACGTGGCGGCCGAACTGGCCAGGGGCTCGGGGGCGGCCTGCCTCAAGGCCGCGCCGGGCATTCCGCACGAGGTGCTGCCCGATGACGCGGCGGCCGAGTGGATCTCGGTGGACGGAGAACTGAAGGAGACGGCGCTGTGGTTCGGCGCGCTGGCCGGGGGGACGCCGCGCCGGGCGACGGTGCTGCACGAGCGGGAGGGGCTGCTGGCCCGCGAGGGCCCGGTGGCGCACCTGGACGCCGCCCCCGGGCGGGGCCCGGCCCCGGTGGCCGGGCCCCGGCGCTACCTGTACGACCCGGATCCGGCCGTGGTGCGCTCGCACCTGGTGGCCGAGGCGGCGGCCCGGGTGGACGGCGCCTTGCTGGATGAGCGGATCGCCTACTTCACGGCGGACAGCGCGGTCGTTTCGCCGCTGTGGCGGGTGCTGGAGGTCCTGGAGGTGCTGCCGTTCTCCCTGAAACGGCTGCGTTCGGCGGTGCGGAAGTTGAATGCCGGGACGGTGACGATCAAGAAGCGGGGTTCGGCGGTGGACACCGAGAAGTTGCGCCGGGAGCTTCGGGCCTCCGGCCCGGAATCGGTGACCGTCGTGCTCACCCGGATCGGCGAACGGCCCTTCTGCCTGCTGTGCCGCGAGGTCGAGGACCGGGTCACGGTATGAGGGACCCGTGCGCGGTGCGGGGGCCGGGCGCGGATCCCGGGTCACGGGGGCAGGCCAGATCGTTACCTTCCGAACCCATATCTTTGGCCGGCCCCTGGGGATAGAGGTGTCCGTGTCGTTAAACTGGCCACCGCTGAATTCTTTCCCTTCTCATGGGTTCACCCGGAAGGCCATGGTTGTTCGATCCGTCCGGCGGTTCGACCAGGACATGGACCTCGCCTCTTGTGTATACACACAGTCACGCTAAAGTTACGATGAGGCAGTACCGATGCGGGAGCGCCGCCCGCCCGGGGACCATCGAGAACCCGTCCTGTCCGGAACCCACCGTCCGTTCCCCCTCAGGCAGGCACGGGAGCGCCAGAAAAATAAGGAGCACCTCGGTGGAACAGACCAATCACAACTTCCTCAATGAGGGAGGTCAGGCCGGGATCTCCGACCGGATGCGCGACCTGCTCTCTCAGGCCGCCCAGGAGCACGTCTCCGAGCAGAAGTCGCAGGGCGTGGTCAGCGAGGAGATGCGCCAGCGCCTCGAGGGCATGGAGTGGCTGCTCCGCGAACTGCGCGAGCGCGAGCTCACCGCCCTCTCCGAGTCGGTCGCCACGGTCAACAGCCGTGTCGACGATTTCCTGGCCCGGCCGCCGGAATGGGCGGAGACCCTCGCCGAGCACATAGAGGTCCTCGGTCAACAGGTCAAGCCCCTGTCGGACATGCCCTCCCTCCGTGCCGACACCCACCGCGTCGCCGGGCACCTGGACACCGCGCTCACCCGCCTACAGCGGATGGCCGAGACCGGGAACCGCACCGCCGAGCAGGTCACCGAACTCGGCGAGCGCCTCAACGGGCTGAGCGAGACCTTCGGTGAGCGCCTGGACACCCTCGACACCGCGCTCGCCTCCCTCACCGCCAAGACCGAGGCCGTGGAGGCTTCGCTGTCCGCGCTGTCGGAGACCTCCGGCAGCCGCCACGAGGCCCTCACCGCCGGTCTGGCCGAGAACCGCACCGAGCTGGCCGAGGCCCTGTCCCAGGGGCGGACCGAGCTCACCGAGGCCGTCGCCGCCAGCCGCGAGAGCCTCACCTCCGCCGTCAACGAGAGCCGCGAGGCCCTCGTCGCCGCCGACACCCGGCTGGAGGAGACCGTCACCGCCAAGCTGGCGGAGTCCTCCGTCGAACTGCACACGCTCATGGAGGAGCGCACCGAACGGCTGCACACGCTCGTGGACGAGCGCACCGAGCGCCTGCGCACCTCCTTCGAGGAGCGCACCGCCGAGCAGCACGAGACCCTGCTGACCCGCCTCCAGGAGAACACCGGCGAGCTGGGCGAGCGCACCACCGCCCTGGCCGAGGAGCTGGGCTCCCTGGCCACCGCCTCCGGTGAGCGCCACGAGTCCCTCTCCGCGAAGCTCGCCGAGAGCGTCGGCTACCTCAGCACCCAGGCCGAGGAGAACAACGCCGAGACCACCGCGGCCGTCGCCGACGTCACCGGGTCGCTCGCCAAGCTGCGGGAGAAGCACGAGTCCTCGCTCACGGAGCTGCGCGCCCACCTGCGCCAGCGCCTGGCCGAGCTCAACGAGCAGATGGAGCTGGGCCGTACCGAGACCCGGGAGCACGCCGAGTCCACCTCCGAGCGGCTGCGCGAGGCGATGGCCGAGCGCACCGACGCCCTGGACGCACGGATCGCCGAGGACGCCGAGCGCGTCACCGCCGACTTCGCCGAGCTGCGGACGTTCGTCCGGGAGAGCGGCGCCAAGCTCGCCGCCGAGTCCGAGGAGCGCTCCCAGACGCTGACCGAGACGCTCACCGAACAGGTGGAGTCGCACCGCAAGGCCCTGGACGAGCGGCTGGATCGCCAGCGCGAGGCGCTCACGGGCAAGGTCGACAACCACCTGTCGCAGATCACCGGCAAGGTGGACCACGAGCTGGGCCGCCTCACCGACCGCTTCGACACCTTCGAGGGCCACTTCGAGGGGAGCTTCGAGAGCGTCGAGGGCAAGATCGACCGCATCGACGGCCGGATCGACGGTGTCAACGGCCGCCTGGACGGCCTGGACGGCCGGGTCAACGGGGTCGAGGGCCAGTTCGAGGGCGTCGGCGGGCACTTCGAGGGCGTGGACGGCCGCATGGAGGCCCTCGACGACCGCCTGGAGGCGCTCAACCAGCGGCTCCACCAGCTGCCGCAGACCATGGAGGTCAGCGAGCTGCACCGCCGGCTGGCCGAGCTGATGGACCGGCCGCAGCTGGACCACACCGGCAAGCTGGAGGAGATCGGCGAGCACGTCACCACGTCCGTGTCGCCGGTACTGCGCGAGCTCAAGCAGCGCCCGGACCGGCACGAGCTGGAGGAGACCGTCACCGAGGCGGTCGAGAACTCCCACGACGACATCACCAAGCGGTTCTCCTCCCTGGAGGAGACCGTGCTGGCCCTGGCCGAGGCGCTGCTGCGTCCGGGCCGGGACGGCAAGAAGAGGCGTCGCCGCGACGAGGACGATGACGACGACGAGTAAACCGCCGTCCGTTCGATGACCACCGGTGGGACACGGGTAACCGGTGGGACGTATGCGGGGCGAGGGCCGGGGCACCGCGGGTGTCCCGGCCCTCGCGCGTGCGGGGCTCACCGCTGCCACGCGGTGGTGCGCCGGGAGTGGCCCGGGGCGGCCGGGCAGGTCAGACCGTGAGGACGATCTTGCCGAACTGCTCGCCGTTGGCCATGGCGCGGAGGCCGTCCCCGGCCCGCGCCAGGGGCAGCACCCGGTCGATCTCGGGGCGCACGCCCGTGCGGACGCACATCTCGGCCAGGGCGGCCAGCTCCTCCCTGGTGCCCATGGTGGAGCCGAGGACCCGCAGCTGGAGGAAGAACACCCGGTTGAGCTCGGCGGGGGGCGCGTCCCCGCTGGTGGCGCCGCAGGTGATGACGGCACCGCCCGGCTTCAGGGAGCGCAGCGAGTGCGCCCAGGTGGCCTGGCCGACCGAGTCGAAGACGGCGTCCACCTTCTCCGGCAGGCGCTCACCCGTGGGCAGCGCCGCGTGGGCTCCCAGCCCGAGGGCCCTGGTGCGCTTCTCCTCGCTGCGGCTGGTGGCGTAGACGCGGTGCCCGACCTGCGAGGCCAGGCGGATGAGCGCCGCCGCCACGCCTCCTCCGGCGCCCTGCACCAGCACCGTGGAACCCGGCCGCAGGCCGGCCTTGCCGAAGAGCATGCTGTAGGCGGTGAGCCACGCGGTGGGCAGGCAGGAGGCCTCCTCGAAGCTCAGTTCCGCCGGTTTGGGCACCAGGTTGCCACGGGGCACCAGGACCTTCTCGGCGAAGGTGCCGTCGTGGACCTCCGAGAGCAGGGAGCGCCGGGGATCGCGTGTCTCGTCGCCGCCACCGGCGGCCGGATCCCCGACGACCCCGTGCACGATGACCTCGTTGCCGTCCTCGTCCACTCCGGCGGCGTCGCAGCCGAGGACCATGGGCAGGCGCTCCTCGCTGAGTCCGACGCCGCGCAGGCTCCACAGGTCGTGGTGGTTGAGGGAGGCGGCCCGGACGTCGACCGTCGTCCACCCCTCGCGGGGCTCGGGGTCGGGGCGCTCGCCCGCCTCCAGACCGGAGACGGGGTCCTCGGGTGCGATGCGTGCTGCGGTGATAGCGAACATACCCCGAAGCCAACCACGGCGGCCGAATCCGGTTCCACCCCCGGGCCGACGAAGTCACGGGGCCTACGGATCCGTCGGCCCGCGCCCCGGATCGAAGTGCCGCTCGTACCTGTCCAGCGCCTCCCCCATCACGTCCTCGGAGAGGTAGGCGACCGGCCGCACACCGTCCAGGAGCGGCTCGTGGTCAGGGCCGTGGGCGACGGTGCGCCCCCGGAGCACCCACCCGCACCTTCGCGGGTCCTCCTCCACGAGCGAGGCGTACTTGCGGACCTGGCGGGCGAGCCAGTCCTCCAGCGGGCGGGTCCACCATGGTTCCGGTGTCAGGACGGTGACCGAGAGCCCGGGGAGTTCGAGCCCGCTCTCGTAGTCCCTGCTCACCGAGCTGCCGTCCTGGTCGGGGCCGTCGGAGTAGCGCAGGTAGAGACGTTCCCGCCCGGATACGAGCTCCGCCAGTTCGGCCAGACCGGTGACGGTGGGCAGGGGCGTCCGCGAACCGTTCCGCTGAGGGTTCGTGTCCATGAGGCCCGACTACCCCGACCCGCACGGACCAACACCGGGCGGCCCGGGGCGGCCCGGGGCGGCTACGCGCTGTCGTGGCCGACCGGCGTCGCGCGTTTGGACTCCGCCTCGCGGGTCCGACCGGTGACGTCGCCGGAGCGCAGGAGCGGCGGATACAGCTCCCGGGCGCCGCCGAACCGGTACAGGGCGGCGGGGCGCCCCGCCTCGGCGGTTCGGCGCTCGCCCGTGGGTTCGACGAAGCCCGCAGTCTTCGTGACCTTGCGGCGGAAGTTGCTGGGGTCCAGGCCGATCCCCCAGATCACCTCGTAGACCCTGCGCAGGTCGCTGATGGTGAAGGGCTCCCTGCAGAAGCTCGCGGCCACGGTGGTGTACTCCAGCTGGGAGCGCGCGCTCTCGACCGCGTCGGCCAGGATCCGTCCGTGGTCGAAGGACAGGCCCGGTTCCGGGTCGAGTGCCTTGTCGACCGGCACCCACACGGCGTCGGCCGCGTCGGTCCCCGCCACGGGGACGGGCAGGTCCGGCCCCAGCGCCAGGTAGGCCACGGTGATGACCCTGCCCCTCGGGTCGCGGCCGGGGTCGCCGTAGGCCCCCAGCTGGGCCAGGTGCAGCCCGCGTCCGTCCAGCCCGGTCTCCTCGCGCAGCTCGCGCAGGGCGGCCCCGTCCAGCCCCTCGTTCGGACGCACGTACCCGCCCGGCAGCGCGCCGCGGCCGAGGAAGGGCTCCTTTCCCCGTTCGACCAGGAGCACCTGGTGGTCGTCGTCGCGGACGGTGAAGATGACGAGGTCGACCGTCACGGAGACCGGGAACCTGGGCACCTCGGGCACTACTGCGGTGTTCATCCCCTCAACCTACTAAAAGTCCACTTGACCAAAAACGTGGACTCCGTTATGGTCAACGTGACTAGAAAGTCTCCTGAAACGCCATGGGCCATCACACGCGGGGAGCACACGTTGACGGAGTTCGCGCTCGGGGTCAGCAGCTCGCTGGCGGCGACCGCCGCCGCCCTGGGGCTCGGATGGCTCCTGTCCCGGAGGGTCCGCTGGTGGCTCCTGGCGGTGGCCTCCGGGCTCAGCGGGCTCGGCGCCCTGCGGGTCCACCGGCGTCAGGACGACGCGAAGGAGGCGCTCTCCGACGAGATCGGCCGAGCGCGCTGGCTCCGCGTCATGGTCGGGCGGGGGAACGAGCTCACCCGGGACGCCTTCACGCCGTTGTGGACCGGTGGAGGACGGACACCGGACTCCGTCCGGGTGCTCCTGCCCGACCCCTCCCCCACCGACACGGGAGGGTCCTGGCTGGAGCGGAGGGAGAGGGAGCTCATCTCCGTCGACCCCGGCTTCGGCCCCGGCCTGCTCTCCGAACAGGTACTCGCCAACTTCCACTACCTGGCGGAGGCGGCCAAGGGCGGAAGCGGCACGGAGATCCGCTTCTACGACCTGCCGAACCTGTACCGGATCATCGTCACCGACAACGTCGCCTTCATCACGCTTTACCAAAGCGAGGAACACGGACGTCACTCTCCGTGTATCGTCGCTCGCCGATCCGGCAGGCTCTACGACTTCGCCCTGCGCGTCTTCGACACCGCCTGGGACTCGGGCCGGGTCCCGGGCGGCGCCGCCCCCACGGACCCTTAACGTCCCCGCGGCACGGGGATCCGAAAGGAACAGGAAAACCAGAAGCACAGCACCTGCCCGCTTGCCCCCGCCCCCTCACGCCCTCAGTCATTCGCTGCCGGCCGCACGTGCCCTCGTGAGCCGGTGTCCGAAGGAGCTTGTCGTGACCGAACACGGAATCGATCAGAACGGTCAGGGCACCAGCCAGCCCGTACCCGCCTCGGGTGTCGAGATGGCGGCCGGAGCCCCCGGGTACGACTCCACCACCCGTCTGTGCTGCGCTGCCTGGACGGACCCGGCCTTTCGGGCCGACGTCCTGCGGGAGCGTGTGGACAACCCGTACCGCACCCTGGCACGAGAGCCCGGGCTGGACGCCGGACGGGTCACCGAGGAGTGCAGGCAGGCGAGGAACGTCCGGGCCGTCGCGGGCGCCTGGATCCTCGGAGCGTTCCTCCTCGTCTGCCTCTTCAGCCTCCTCGCGGGGCTGGTCGCCCTCCTCTACACCGCCGTCATGGCCGCTGTGGCACGCCGACGCTCAGCCCGTCGGGGCCCCCGGGCCCGGATCGGCTGCCTCGGCGCGATCGTCATCCTCCCACTGGTGCAGTCCGTGGTCGGCCTGTTCCTCGCACCGTTCCTGTTCGCCGAGTTCCTCGCGAGCGCCGGCCCGTACGGGAGCGGGTACCCGACCGGAAGGAGCCCCGCGGGCAGCCCCTTCGGACCGGAACTGGGCGAGGCCGGCCCGGGGAACCTGATGTCCAGCTGGATGGGCCTGCTGCTGCTGTTCATCGCCATGGTCGTCGTCGGCTGCTGGGTACGGCTGAGGACCAACCGCGCCCTCCACGCCATCCGGACACGGGCGGGGTCGCCCTGGAGGGGCAGCGGTGTCGGCACGGTACCCGTGGCCTTCTACGGCGGCTTCACGCCCTTCATCGGCACCGGTGTGCGCTACGAGTCCTGGCCGGTGACGCTCAAGCTCCTCCCCGCCGGCGCCGAGTGGCGGCGGTTCCCGGAGGGCACGGCGGCGGCCTCCTGCCGCGACGGAGGCGCGGGGGCCGGGGAGGGCCCCGCTCCGGCGGTTCCGGAGCCGTCCGGCGCTGAGCTGGTGGAGCGCGCCTACGCCAGGCTGCGCGCGGAGCTGCCCCGGCTCACCGCGGCCGAGGGCGTGCTGAGCACCCGCCGCGAGGTCGAGGTGGGCGACTGCGTGTTCCTCCCGGGAATACGGCGGGACGACATCGCCGCCCTGGCCCCCGTACTGATCGACCAGCGCCCGTGGAGGCTCCGCGGGGAGTGGATCGACGGGTTCGTCGAGGCCTTCCACGAGCGCGCCCGGCACTTCCTGGAGATCGGGGTCAGCATGTGGGAGGGCCAGGTGGTGGTCACGGTCTTCGTGCGGCTGTCCGCCCTGGGCGGCCTGCTGCACGTCGAGGGCGAGACCATGGTCATGCCCCCTGTCCACAGTGCCCACCAGGTCCCCTCCGGGCCCCTCGCCGTCACCTCCGCGCCGGCGGACCTGGGACGGCTGCTCTGGAGCTCGCTCCGCGGCCTCCCCGGTGAGGTCCAGGCGAACCCGGTGTCTGAGGCACTGGCCTGGAACAGGTCCAGAGGCACCGTCCAGGAGAACCACAGGCTGCATGCCTGGGCACAGGCGCACGGGCACTTCTTCGACTACTCCCCCCGGATGGGCGTCCGGGAGCGCGCGGCCACGACCGGACTCCAGCAGCTGTTCCAGTCGCACGACGTCCGCCGCGTCACCCGGGCCGTCCCGGAGAAGGTGCTGATCTGCGTCAGGGACGTGCTCGGGGAGGCGGGTTACGACACCGGACAGGTCGCCCGCATCATCCAGAACATCAGTACCAACTACGGCAACCAGGTGTTCGGGCGGCAGGACGTCACCGGCATGAACTTCGGCCCCGGCAACACCACCGTCAACCAGGCACCCCCCGCGTCCGAGCACGGGACAGGCAAGACCAGCTCCTTCAACTAGGGCCCCGGCACACGAGTGTGGCCGGGGAAGGCATGGAAGCAGGAAGATGAGCGACAACTACGGCAACCAGGTGTTCGGGCGGCAGGACGTCACCGGCATGAACTTCGGCCCCGGCAACACCACCGTCAACCAGGCACCCCCCGCGTCCGAGCCGTCCGCCGACCAGGCCACGGCGCCCCGGGGCCGGGCCCCTGGGGTACCCGTGTCCTCCCCGGTGGCCGACGCGGTGGTGGTCACCGCCATCGAGAGCGAGTACCGGGCGGTCGCGCAGCACCTGTCCGAGCCGTTCGAGGAGCGCAGCGAGAACGGGACGCTGTACCGGATCGGTGCCCTGCGGGGCGCCCGGCGCAGCCGCCGGGTCGCCCTGGCGCAGGTCGGAGCAGGCAACGTGGACGCGGGTGTGTCCCTGGAGAGGGCGCGTACGGCGTTCTCCCCCGAGGCCGTCCTGTTCGTCGGGGTGGCCGGGGGCGTCAAGGACGTGCGGCACGGGGACGTGGTGGTGGCCGACGCGGTCTACGACTACGAGACCGGCAAGGAGGACGGGGAGGCCTTCCGCTCCCGGGCCAAGACGGCGGCGCCGTCCCACGCCGCGGTACAGCGGGCCATGGACGTGGTGTTTCGCCGGGAATGGGTCGGGCGGGCGCTGGTGAGCCCCCTCCCGAATCCGCCCCGGGCCTTCGTCAAGCCGGTGGCCGCCGGGAACAAGGTCGTCGCGGACCGGGACGCGCTCACCGCCGAGCGCCTGCGCCAGCACTGCGGGGACGCGGTCGCCGTGGAGATGGAGGGCTACGGGTTCCTGCGCAGCGCCTACCTGGCCTCGGGCACCCACTCACTGGTCATCCGCGGGATCTCGGACCTGCTCAGCGGCAAGACCCCCGGGGACGACGACCTGTGGCAGCCGATCGCCGCCGCGCACGCGGCCGCCTTCGCCTGCGAGTTCCTCGACCTGTTCGACCCGCGGGGGTGAGAGGTCGGGGCGGCGGCACTGGGGCCGCCGCCCCTCGCCGGGTCACTGGTCGGTCAGGGACTCGGTGACGGAGGCGCGGGCGGCCCTGCGGGCGGGCAGGACCCCGGCGAGCAGGCCGACGAGTCCGGCGCACACGAGGAAGACCGCGATCTCACCCGCCGGAAGGGCGAACAGCGTTCCCGACATCATCGTCCGTCCGGCCAGGGCGCCGAAGACCACGCCCAGGGCGACGCCGACGACCGCGCCGATCCCCGAGACGATCACGGCCTCGGTCGCGAGCATGAGCCGCATCTGTCCCCGCGACAGCCCCAGGGCCCTCAGGAGCGCGGACTCGCGGGTGCGCTCCAGGACCGACAGGGCCATGGTGTTGGCGATGCCGAACACCGCGATGACGATCGTCAGCGCGAGCAGCCCGAGCACGGCCAGGAACAGCTGGTCCATCATGCCCGTGTACTGCTCCTTGATCGCCGCGGCGTTGTCCAGGGCGACGGTGGGCTCGTCGGCGACCACCGACTCCAGCTCGGCGCGCGCCTGTTCCTGGGGCACCCCGTCGGCCAGGACCACGTACACGGTGTCGTCGCTGTCGCGGTCGAACCCGGAGGCGAAGTCCTCCAGCCGGAGCGTGACCTCGGGAAGGATGGTCTCCCGGTCGACGACCGCCGTGACCTCGGCCTCGCGCCGGCCCTCCCCGGTCGTGACCGGGACCGTGTCGCCGACGCCCGCGCCCAGCTCAGCCGCCGCGTCCTCCCTGAGCACCGCGGTCCCCGCTCCGCCGTCCAGGCCGCCCTCCAGGACCGCCTCCCCGGCTGCCTCCGGGAGCGTGATCCCGGTGACCGCGCCCACCCGGGACGTACGTCCGGCCACCTCGGCGTCCACGCTCCGCACCGTGTAGACCTCGGCGAAGTCGCCGTCGCCCTGGAGCCGCCGCGCGATGTTCCCGGGGATGCCCGCGTCCTGCTCGTCGTAGTACTTGGAGAGCATGTAGTCGATGGGGAACTGCGCGTCGAGCTTGTGGTCGACCGTCCGCTCCACGGTGCCGCTGATCACCGAGAAGCCGGTGACGAGCGTGACCCCCACGGTCAGGGCGACCATCGCCGTCGCGGAACGCCTGGGGCTGCGCCGGGAGTTGTCGGCGGCGAGCATGCCCGACACCCCGCTACGCCGCAGCGGCCCGGCCACCAGAGCCGTCAGCGCGCTCACCAGGAGAGGGCCAAGGACCAGGACCCCGAAGAACGCGAGCAGCCCCGAGGCGGCGATCATGACCATGGCGGCCTGCCCCGGTTCGGCCCGCAGGGCCAGCGCGCAGACGGCGGCGGAGGCGGCGAGGAACGGCAGCGAGGCGGCGGCCCGCAGCACACCGGACCGGCGCCCTCCGGGGGCGTGCGCGGTGGCACCGGTGCGCAGCGCGGCCAGCGGCGGGACACCGGTCGCGCGCAGGGCCGGGACCAGGGCGGACACCAGCGTCACGGCGGTGCCGACGGTCAGGCCCGCCGCGACCGCCGCCGGTGTGATGACCGGGGCGGTGGCCATGTCCGGGTTGACCGCGCTGAGTACCGCGAACCCGCCCGCGCCCAGCCCCGCGCCGGCGGCCGCTCCGACGGCGGAGGAGAGCAGGCCCACGACGAGGGCCTCCAGCAGCACGGAGCGGAAGACCTGGGCGCGCGTGGCGCCGACGCAGCGCAGCAGGGCCATCTCGGTCTGGCGCTGGGCGATGAGGATGGCGAAGGTGTTGTAGATGACCAGCCCGCCGACGAACACCGCGACCGCGGCGAACAGCAGCAGCGCCATGGCGTAGACCTCGGCCTGGAGGCTGGCCGCGTCGGACAGGAGCGCCGCGTACTCCCGCCCGGTGGTGACGTCGACGCCCTCGGCCCCGGCCGCCCCGACGGCCGCCGCCACGGCCTCGGTGACCTCCTCCTGCGAGAGCCCGTCGGCGCCCACGGCGTCGATCTCCACGAAGTCGTCGCGACCGGTCATCTCGGCGGCGGCCCCGGGGGTGTAGAACAGGGTGCCCCGGAAGTTCATCAGGGAGTCGACCCCGGCGTTGACCAGGCCGACGACGGTGAACTCGTGCGTCCGGCCGTCGGCGCCGCTCACCTCCACCCGGTCGCCGACTCCGTGGCCGGTCTGGCGGTGCGTGGCGGTGGCGAGCGCGACCTCGTCGGCGGCCCGCGGCGCGCGCCCCTCGACGACGGGGTAGCGGTGCAGGGCCTCCTCCTCCGGCAGCGACACGGCCAGGGTCGCCACCTGTCCCGCCGCGCGGCCCCGTTCGTCCAGCAGGGCGGCGCCTCCGTGGACCAGGCCCGCGGCCGCGTCGACCTCCGGAAGAGCGCGGACCTCCCGCAGGAGCTCCCCGTCGAGCCCGGTCGGCGCGGCGTCCTCGCCCCGCTCGGCGACGGCGAGCGCGTCGAACTCGTCCACGCCGCTCAGAGCCTGCTGGCTGTAGCTCTCGTTCATGGTGTCGGTGAAGACCAGCGTTCCGGTGACGAACATGACGCCCAGCACGATGGCCAGGGCCGTGGTGAACAGGCGGCCCCGGTGCAGGCGCAGGCCTGCGAGGGTGGTGCGCAGCATCTCAGGACACCGCCCCCGCGCCCGTGTTCAGCACTCCCGACATCACGCTCTCCCCGTGTCCGCTTCCTTCTGGGCCACGGGGAGCCTAGGTCCGGGGAGCCCTCCGGCGCCTCTGCCGAAAGCCAGGACCCGCGTCGTCGTCCAAGAGGGTCCTGAGCGCGCCCGCCCCCTTCCTTCGTAGGCCAGGGGGGCGACTTCCGTCGGTGCGCGGGTCGGATGCCCAGCGGTGGAGCGCCGCCGCGACACCCCGCGGACTGCGGCCGCCCGGGAGTCCCCCCAGCCCGCTCGACCCGCAGAGGGGGAGGGCGCGGCGAGGGGATCGGCTACTGCGCCACCGGACTACCTCCGAAGGTGGCGACGAGGCGGCCGGTTCGATGCCATGAGCCGGCCGCCTCTCCGGATATCGCGCCCGGGCTTTGAAAGCGAGTTCTTTGGGGGGCGGTGAACGCTTGCCAATAGGGAGTCAACAGGCTTGTACTCAGTTCCTGCCCGTGTTTTACAGGCAGGAGGAGACGCATGGTCGGGAGCGAGGGCGGCGCATCCACCAACAGCGATGATCTTGCCCGTGGTGGCGGTGTCGGCGGTCGTCCACGCCACCCCGGGCAAGATCATCAGGTGAGGGCCCCGATCACCGTCGCGTCCGCACCACCTCTTGAACGAAAGGAAAGACAGGATGGTCCTATGACCCCATCTAGGCCAGGGTTTCCAACAGCAGGTTGCGGGCATTCTGGCTCGACAGCAAGATCGTCTACCGAACCGACATCTTCACATATCGCGAGATCACTATTGGAGACAGACCACAGCTTTCCATCGCCCTCTAGCCTGTGAGCCACGACCTCCGACTTTTCACGAACAACCCATGCACTATCGACGACACCACTCAACGGTTCCCACAACTGGGGCACATCCGCAACCCGATCCGCTATCTCAGCATCGAAGCGGGCTAATGGTTTTTCACGCACGATCTCGCCAACGCCAGAGTCCAAAATAATCAGCTTTTTTCCATTTTCTTCTGAATCGGTACCTCCTACTTGAAGTACGATGTATTTTCCATTATCCGAAATATTGCCGACCACCGTCTGATCTGGAACCTCGTATTTCCACAGCTCCTCTCCAGTCTCTCCCGACAAGGCAACTACACCCTCTTTATGAATAACCGCAACTCCCCCAGGGACAGTAAAAATCTCCGGGGAAGACCCATTAGGATTCTCCCATTCCCACGAAATACCACTCACCGCATCCTGGTAGTCCAGGTTTGCGAAAGAATCAGCCACCTCCCTCGTGCTCCCAGCAAGCGAACATCCTGTCGTTGCAAGTGATAGCACAGAAGCTACAAGTAGAAAACGCACACGGGCGTGCTGGAAAGTGTAGACTCCAAAAACCATCAGGACCCCCATAAACATCTACTGGGTGGCAAACGAGTGGTTACCCCCATATCGACGATAGTGAAGCCCTGGGACAACCCGCACAGGCAGATCCCTGCCAACTGGGACGACGTTCCAGACGTGGCCGAATGTGGTCACGCCGCTGCTGGAGGCACCCACCACGACGCGAGGGGCGGACCGCGAAAGCAGCGGCCCGCCTCTGGAAAACGGAAATCATCCGGCGGCGCGTTGGGCGGGGACTTCCAATTCACGGACAGGAACCTCCGGGGACGCACCACCCCCACACGGATCCACCACGGCCCACACGGTGATCGGGTGCCCCGCACCGCCGAACCAGCCCCATGCGGTGGCCAGCCTGTCGACCAGCCTCAGGCCGAAGCCGGTTCCGACCTCCGGCACGGTGGGCACCGCCCCGGGGAGGCCGCCGTCGTCGGTCACGGCGATCCAGAACATGCCCCGTTGACGTCCTCCCCGGGGTGAACCCCGGGGATTCCCACAGCCTCGCGACTGTAAGCGCGGTGCGCCTCACAGCGTCCGCTGGTTCCTGCTTCCCGGGCCGGTGCCCCACCCGAAAAGGTGGTGGTCTTACCCCGCCTCCACAGGCGTTTCAGCTCTCCGCTTCCCGCTCTGCGGCGAGTTTCCGTCCAGCGGCGAGCACGATCCGGGACGCGTTGACGTCCCGGTCGTGTTCGGTCCCGCACCCGGAACAGGTCCAGGTGCGCACAGGCAGTGGTTTGGGGCCGTCGATGGCCCAGCACTCCGAGCAGGTCTGCGAGGAGGGCAGGAACCGGTCGACCTTGGCGAAGGCGCGCCCGCACCGGGCAGCCTTGTATTCGAGCATGGCCACGAACGCTGACCATCCGGCGTCGTGCACGCTCTTGGCCATCCGGGTGCGCCCAAGTCCTTTCACACACAGGTCCTCCACGTACACAGCTTGGTTGTCGCGGACGATCCTCGTGGAGAACTGGTGGTGGAAGTCGCGGCGGCAGTCGGCCACCCGGGCGTGGGCGCGGGCGACCTCCACCCGTGCCTTGGCCCGGTTGTTCGACCCCTTCTGTTTGCGGGACAGCGCCCGCTGGGCCTTCTTCAGCTTCTTCTCGGCCCGGCGCAGGAACCGCGGGTTGTCGACCTTGGTGCCGTTGGAGAGCACCGCGAAGTGGCCCAGCCCCAGGTCGATCCCCACATCGTTCTCGGTTTCGGGGAGCGGCTTGTCATCGGTCTGGACGACGAAGCTCGCGAAGTACCGACCCGCCGCGTCCTTGATGACGGTCACGGTGGAGGGGGTCGAGGGCAGGGCGCGTGACCACTTCACCTTCACCTCACCGACCTTGGGCAGCGCGAGTTTGCCCTGGTCGGTGATCTTCCAGCGGGCGTTGGCAGTGAACCGGACCGACTGCCGGTGGTCCTTACGGGATCTGAACCGGGGAGCACCCGTCTTGGGGCGCTTGCCCTTGAGGGAGTCGAAGAAGTTGCGGTAGGCAGTGTCCAGGTC